>NZ_CP116619.1:4143627-4228627 GCF_030409055.1 Trichocoleus desertorum NBK24
GCTGACTCAGGCGGTAATCGGTCGGATGAAGCACCATGAGTCGGTCTAATTTGGCCCAAAGTGGCAGATAATCTTGCAACTTTGCGTTCATATCTTGCGCAAATTCACGGTCTGCTTCGGTTACAATTGGAGGTAGTGCGGTAGCAAATGCTGCTGGGTTAATCGGGCGAGCTCCGACAAACCAACCTTCAAACAGCACAATTGCCACACCTCTGACTACCTCTGGTACGGTTCTATCCCCTGCTCCGTTAAACGCAGCCTTGTCAAACCGAGGAACTTGAATCGAAGTGGACGGGTCAGCATGGCGTAGCTGGTCTAAAACCATGCAACCCAGATCCACATTGTGAGTACCTGGGGGTCCCCGCCACACTAGGCGAGGATCATTAGCTCTGAGGCGTAGCCGATCTGAATAAGTTTTGTACAGATCGTCGAGCGAAAAACTGAGGGTGCGATACCCTAAGTGGCTAAGCAGCAAGGTTAAGATCGCGGCTAGAGTAGTCTTGCCTGTTCCCTGTCCACCTAATATTCCCTGCACGAGGGGTCGTCCTAACGCTTGATGGCGTGCTGCCAACTCTAAAGCTAAGGGCAACCACAAATTCCATAGGGGAACTAGAAGGTCAGAGTCTTGGCGGAAGGTGTGCTGACAAAACTGTTGGATTGCTGGATAAACACCTTGAAGAAGGTGCGATCGCACCTTGACAGCCTCGCTGACATTGGTAGAGTTAATGCCAAAGGTTTTGGCTCTCAATGAATCTTCTAAAAGCCAAGTCTCCAATTGCTGCTGCAAGACTGAGTTCCGTACCTGTCCTGCTACCCAATTTTGCAGGATTAGGTTCAAAGATGAATTGGATGGCTGCATGCCTTTACGCATCGCTGATTTGGTCTAACTGCCGATCTTGAATGCCTCAATGAACATGCCATAAATCAGGCCCAGTTTAACGGCATTTAAAGCTTCTAGCAGCAGTGATTGTGTTGCCCCCTGACGATTGCTGTAAACAATTCGGCTAATTGCTTCTGTAAACGCCATTAAAACTGCGGCTGCAACAATGTCCCATGTGGCTGCTTGCCCAGTAGTAGTTGGAATGGCTGTCCCTGAGAAGATTCCGAAGAGCACGCTGATCACCAGCACCGATAGCCGTCGCCAAGGGTTACGCAACCACCGTCCCAACTGACCCAGCACTCCATCTACAAGGTTGTTTAGGCGGGTGTTTTGCATGAATAGCGTAGGCTCCAAAGGGTTTAGGTAACGGGATCACAAAAACAGATCTTAGTGACAAAGTATATAACTCCTGTGCAGGGGAAGATGACCTGTAGCAGGGCCAAAGTTGATGACATGAATTGAAAGCGCATTGTGTGAAGCACACAGCAGCGTAAATAATTTCAACGTACAGATTACGTACAGGTTTCGATGACTGGGGTAGGGGGCACACCATGAAGCAGGGGCAAGTGAGCAAGCAGATGAAATCGATCGCCTATCCGATAGCTGCGATCGCTGGAACAAGTTTATTTCTCGGCACAGCGGCGTTAGCTTTAGGTTGGTTACAAGTTGGTGTTTGGATTGGTCCTGTGGAACCGAAGGCTTCTGTCATTCCAGGAGTTGTTCCGGCGGAAACGGCAATGAATGTGGCTATGCGATCGGCTACAGGTAATTCTCCTATTTTGTCTTCCGCTGAGGTTGATCCCTCAGTTCAGCCAAGTAAGGTTCCAACCCGAATCGCTGTTAACAGTAGCCCTGCTCGCTTGAATGCGACCCCTAATCCTGGTGGTTTGCGGGTCAGTAACCCTACCGACCATCCAGTCCGGGTTGCTCTGTTAGCGCAACAACCTTCAACTAACTCCGCTCAAGCTTCCTTAGCTCCGACTGGTAAAGCACCTGTCTACGGCCAACCTGCCCACTGGGATTTTGCTCCTGGTGAGGGCAGCACTCAAGGCTTAGTGTTGTCTCTCCCCGAAGGAAATCTACAACTCAAAAAAGGAGATGTGTTGGTAGCGTTTGCTCAAGATGGCTCGCGCCGTTACTGGGGGCCTTACGTCATTGGAGAAACGAACCAACCTCTCTGGAATGATCAAAGTTCTGAGTGGCAACTGAATCTGCAACCTTAACCGAGTTCCAGATTCACGTATTCTGACTCCTAGGTTCACGGATGGGATGATAATACTGGAGAACTTAAAATCTGGTTCTCTCGTCTCTAGTATTTTGTCCAGCCTTGTTGAATTTTGGATGAATTGAGTGTGGGCCGCCATATTGTACATTTGCTGAAGCATGACGAGAAGCAGCGTCCAGCGCTAATTTGGACCCTGGCGATCGCGTGGTTGCTGTTGATTGGCTGGATCGCGTTTTTTGGGCACTTGGGCAGCATTGGCTTGATTGATGAAACTGAGCCGCTGTTTGTGGAAGCTGCGCGACAGATGACGGTGACGGGTGATTGGATTACGCCCTTTTTTAATGAAGTGCCTCGCTTTGATAAGCCTCCTCTGATTTATTGGCTGATGGCGATCGCCTTTAAAGCGTTTGGGGTGAACGAATGGGCCGCTCGGCTGCCTTCGGCTTTGGCAGGATTTGCCTTGAGCTGTTTTTGCTTTTATACGTTACGTCAGTTTGGCTGGCCTCACAGACTCTCAAAAGCTACGACTCAGAAGCTACCCGCTAACTCATCAGAGCCTTCAGCAGCACCCAATCAAACTGTTGACGCTCGACGAGATTGGCAGTTGTGGCTGACGGCTGGACTGGGGGGCACAATGGTAGCGCTGCACCCCTACACGTTCTTTTTTGGACGAACTGGCTATTCGGATATGCTGCTTAGCCTCTGTATGAGCGGCTCGTTGCTAGCCTTTTTTCTGGGGTATGCCCATCCCGAAAACCGCAAAGTTCAAATTCGTTGGTATTTAACTTTCTATGCCTTGATCGGATTGGCGGTGCTGACGAAGGGGCCTGTGGGGGCGGTATTGCCTGGGATGATCATTAGTGCTTTCTTGGCCTATGTCGGTCGCTTCAAAGCAGTTTTACAAGAAGTAAAACTCGGTTGGGGAGCTTTGATTGTTTTAGGGTTAAGCGTTCCTTGGTTTGTACTGGTGACGTTAGCTAACGGGCAAGCCTACATTGACTCATTCTTTGGCTACCACAACGTAGAACGATTTACGAGTGTGGTGAATCAGCATGGTGGCCCCTGGTACTTTCACTTTTTGGTTGTGTTAGTTGGCTTTTTACCTTGGTCAGTGTTTCTGCCTGCCGCGATCGCCCGTCTGCAATTTTGGCAACGTCGAACTTGGCAACAGCAATCCCGCTCAACTCATTTAGGATTGTTTGCTGGTGTTTGGTTCGCCGTGGTCTTAGGGTTTTTTACCATTGCTGCGACCAAGTACTTCAGCTATGTACTACCCTCCATGCCTGCTGCTGCGATTTTGGTGGCTCTGTGGTGGAGTGAGCAAATTGCCAAAGCAGAACTTGGGCAACAACAATCACGCAGTCTAAAGCTCAGCACGATCGCGGGGATCGCTTTATTTGCTTTGTTGGCAGCAGCTTGTTTCTACAGCCCTCAGTGGTTGAGCGATGACCCAACCATGCCTAACCTAGGAACCCGTATGGAGCAGGCGGGCTTGGCAGAGTGGGGCGGAATGATTTGGGGAGCTAGCGCGATCGCTGGGCTTTTCCTATTACTAAAGCGGCAAGCACAGTGGTTTTGGGGCGTTAGCCTGATTGGGTTTGCGGCATTTCTGCTCTGGTTCGTGACTCCCATGTCTTTCCTGGTGGATGCGGAGCGGCAGTTACCCCTGAGAGAAATGGCTGCTGCTGCCGTCAAGGCAGGAAAGCCCCAAGAGCCGCTACTGATGATTGTGCGCGGATTTCACAAGCCTAGTTTGGTGTTTTATACAGAGCGTCCCGTCAATTTCTTGATGAACCCGGAAACAGCCGCACCCGAAATTCAGCAAGCGATCGCCCAACCTACTGTTCCAGGTTCAGCCTTAGTGATTACTTCGCAGAAAGCTTTAACCCGATCGGGATTACAACCCACTCAATATCAGGCGATCGCTCAATCTGGGATTTATCAACTGATTCGAGTTCCTAAAACAGGTCAGCCATAATGCAAGCAGCACAAAAGTGGCTAACTTCCCGATTGAATCAGTGGGTAGTTTTTCTGCTGGTCGGGGGATTGTTGGTACGGGCCACCATCGCGGCTTGGCTATATCCCGGTTTTGATGAAGCCTACTACTATCTTTATGTGCTCCATCCAGACTGGAGCTATTTTGACCATCCGCTGCTGGTGGCTCTTAGCACTGGGTTTGGGCCTTGGCTCACAGGGATAGTCTCCCAGTTCACGATCCGAATTGGGACGTTGCTCCTGTATACCGGAGCCTTGATCTTTCTGTACTTGACCAGCGCTACCCTTTTCTCTGCACGAGTTGCAACTCTGACTCTAGCGATCGCCACTGCTATTCCCATCTTTCAGGTAGGTTTTGGCATTTTGACGGTGCCCGACACGCCGCTGATGTTTTTCTGGGCTGCCACCCTCTATGTCGCTGCTGTAGAATTTTTTCGAGTTCCAGAAAGCTATCGACCCAGTTGGCGATTGGCGTTGATCAGTGTTTTGGTCGGTTTAGCCTGCTTAGGGAAATATCACGGCTTTCTGCTGGGGTTTGGGTTAGTTGGGTTTTGCTTAACCAGCGATCGCCATCGCTCGGCCCTCTTTTCTCCTTGGATGGGCCTCGGTTTAGCGTTGTTTGCGCTTACTCTCTCCCCCATGCTGCTGTGGAACTGGCAGCGAGATTGGGTCTCCTTTCGGTTTCAGTCTGGACGGGCGGTTCCCAGAGATCAATACGATCTACTGGCTCTCCTTAGCACCTTTTTAGTCGGAGTTGCTTACCTATTTCCCACCTTTGGCTTTCCTTTGTGGTGGGTGACGCTGTGTCAGGCAGGCAAACAAGTTATGCAGCCTTGGCGAAGCAAATCTGGAATTGATCTCAATTTGCATAGCAAACAGCGATTCATCCTCTGGATGTCTTTGCCCGTCATCTTAATCTTTACCCTGATTGGCGGTTATCAGCAGATTTTGCCAACTTGGCCCATGCCAGGATTTTGGGGAGCCACCTTACTGTTGGGTTATCAAGCCGCCTTGTGGCAAAAGCGAGCTCCGCGCGCCGTTCAGCGTTGGCTGGTTGGGTCTGGAGCTACCATCCTTGTTTTGATGTCGATTGCGCTGCTGCATGTGGCGTTTGGCATTGCCCAAACCACCAGCAATTATGCTTTTTTGGGTGGTCTGTGGTCTCCCAAGGACGACTCTTCTACGCAACTTATAGATGTGCAGCAGTTACGTCGGGGCTTTGCCGACAACCCCACACTGCAAGCAGCTCTGCAAGAGACTGATTTTATCTTTACCAATCGCTATTTCTTAGGTGGACAGATTGCAATGGCTTTGGAGCCTCTACAACCTAAGCCGATTGGCTGCTTGTGTGAAGATCTGCGCGGCTTTGCATTTTGGTCTAAGCCGAATGAATGGGTTGGAAAAGATGCACTGTACATCACCTCTGAGCAATTTAAGGGTAAAACGGGTTTAGCTCCGTACCAAGGTTACTTCAGTAGTATCGATAAGATTGCAGATGTCCCAATTCGTCGGGGGGGCGCGATCGTGCAAGTCTTTTACGTTTATCGAGCCAAGAATTTGCTACAGCCTTATCCTCGACCCTACGGAAATTGATATAGCGTTCGCAAACCATTTGTGAACAGGGGGGGTGGGGCAACGCCCCACACAGGGGTTTCACCCCTGCATCCCGTTCAAGAATCAAAAAGGATTGCTCTAGTTTTGAATCGAGTAGGAGTCCGCGCTCCTTCCACACTACTCAAAACTACTCAAAGTGATTATCTGTAAACCGCTTAAGACTTAACGGCAAGGAGCTATTGGGATGGGTTTAAAGCTTTCCATTATGGACCGCTATCTAATCACAGAACTGCTGCCTCCTTTTTTGTTTGGAGTCGCTGCTTTCTCAGCGATCGGTTTAGCAGTTGGGGTCTTCTTCGACTTGGTACAGAAGATTACGGATGCGGGAATTCCCTTCTCAACGGCTTTACAGATTTTTTCGCTCCAAGTGCCAAACTTTGTTACCCTTTCGCTTCCTATGTCGATCTTGCTGGCTACCTTAATGGTTTATAGCCGCCTATCGGGAGATAGCGAGATTGTGGCGCTGCGGGGCTGTGGCGTGAGCATTTATCGGCTGATCGTTCCTGCTTTGATTGTCAGCTTGATTGCAACGGGTATAACTTTTTTCCTCAACGAGTTGGTAGTTCCTAGCAGTAATTATCAGGGAGAAGTTTTACTAGAAAAGGCGGTGAGTCAAGATAAGCTGGCATTTCGAGAGAAGAACATTTTCTATCAAGAGTTTTCTGGAAAAAAACTAGCTCGCATTTTTTATGCTCATGATTTTAATGGTCAACGCATGCAGAATTTGACCATTCTTGACTTCTCGAAAGAAGAGCTGAATCAAATTGTAGAAGCAGAATCAGCCGTCTGGAATGTGGAGCAGAGTACTTGGGATTTTGCCAATGGCACCATCTATATTGTTGCGCCAGATGGTTCGTCTCAAAATTTGCTTAAGTTTGAGCGCCACCAACTCCGCTTACCTCGTGCGCCTCTAGATCTAGCGAATAAAAAGCGTAAGACAGATCAAATGAACATTGCTCAGGTGCAAGAACGTTTGGTGCTTTTGGAGCAGGAAGGCAATCAGAAAGAGATTCGCAAATATAGGGTGCGAATTCAACAGAAACTAGCTCTCCCTTTTATCTGTGTAGCTTTGGGACTAGTCGGGGCGGCTCTGGGCACCACCAGTCGCCGTACTAACACTTCTACTGGCTTTGGCATTAGTATCTTGATTATTTTTGGTTACTACTTAATTGCGTTTATTAGCAACGCTTTAGGAGAAACGGGAGCATTTTCTCCTTTCCTAGCGGGGTGGTTGCCAATTCTTGTAGGGTTAACGGCAGGTGGAGCATTGCTGCTTCGGGCGACTCGCTAGTTCTCCCAAACTTAAATCTCACTCAATCACCCAAATCTGATCATGATTCACTGGGCTGGGTGGGGGTTAAGGCTTGGTAAATCTGCTCTAACAACTCCTCTACAGGTAAACCAGGGGGCAGGATATGAGTCGCGATCGCGGCTAAACCAGCCGTAAGCTCTAGCATGGCGATTCCTGCTTGCGCTTTTGGGTCACTGGTAGCGTCGTCAGGGGCAGTAGCTGGTGGTTCGTGATCCCAATCCCGCCGTTGATCGAGCACCAAGATAGGAATTTGTAGTTCTAATTGCTGGAGTGTTTTTACAGCGTCCAGTACGGCTGGAGAGGTGTGGTTTCCTCGTAAGCAAATCAAGACCAGGTCAGGACTTTGGTGTTTTAACTGACGGACGACTTCGGCCCAAGAACGAGTTTGCAATCCGCGTAAGCCTGCTGTTTGCAAATACTGGGCTAAAGCTTGTAACCAATCAGCGTCTCTCAGAGTGGCTGAGAATTGTGCCGTTGGTGCTGCGATCGCGGGGGCAGTTTCTGCGACTAGATCGGGTAAGTGCAATAAATCAACTACCAGAATACCGGGCTGCCAGTTGAGACCCACGGCCACTTGAATCGCTTGCATTAAAGCTGCGGCTTCGGAATTGTCCTGCTCAGGTCTGGTGGAGCTAGGGCTAGATTTGGCTAAACAAGGAAAGATAGACAGTCCTGGAACTTGATTTGCGGCTTGGGTGGCTGCTTTGGTAAGTGTGATGATGGGGAGAGATGCTAAAAAAGTATGCTGGGCTAGATCTTGAAAGTAACTAGACAATTTGGGAATTGCCCGATCGATCAAGAGGACATCAGGCCGCCAAACGCGGGCCAATAGTTCTGCTTGCTCTAAATCGTCTGCTTCTAAGATGCGATGGTGATGTTGCTGGAGTAGGTTGCTTAAGCTATTGATCACTCCGGCGGTTAGATCTGGGTTGGTTTCTAGTGCTGGGGTGGTTGTAGGTGCAGTCGGTTGCCTAAGTTTCTCTGGGATTAAGTCAGGTAGAGTAGCCGCTTCAAAGTTATTCAGGTATAGCACCGTTAAGCTGCGAGCTGGGTTGGCGATTGCCTCTGATCTATCTTCTAAAGCAGTCAGGTGAGCTAAGTGATGTTGTAAGGGTTGGCTTTGGATGGGCAAGCAGAGAAAACCATCGGCATGATAACGGGCGGCTTGAGCTTGCTCAGCTTTGGTGGCAGTAATGACTGCTGGAATATGGTAAGTTTCTGCGTCTGACTTCAGTAGGGTGAGTACGTCCCAGCCTGAGAGGAGGGGAAGTAAAGGGTTGAGGAAAATAATACAGGGTTGCAAACGTCTAGCTTTCTCTAGCGCTTCTGTCCCAGAACGGGCGATCGCCACTCGGTAGCCTAAACTGGTGAGTTCGTCTGTCAGATGCTCAATAAACTGGGCAACTGACTCCACAATCAACACCAAACGGTTGTGACTGAGGTTTTCTAGAGGAGGGGCCACACCCACGGTGGGTTGAGGGGGACTCGGCGGTAAGAGGAGGGTAAACTGACTCCCTTGGCCTTCTTTAGAAATGAAGGTGACATCTCCCCCGTGCAGCCGCGCTAGGCGCTGAGTAATGGCTAGACCTAATCCGGTTCCTTCAAAACGGCGAGTGAGTGGATTTTCGAGTTGTTGAAACTTTTGGAAAATTAGGTGCTGTTTGTCTGCGGCAATGCCAATGCCCGTATCTGTGACGGTAAAGACAACCCAGCCTTCCCACCGGGTCACCTTTAAACTAATGTGGCCGCTGGCTTCGGTGAACTTGATGGCATTGGACAGGAGGTTGACGAGCATCTGCCGCAAGCGCACCTCATCTGCCACAATGCTGTCTACATCGGGGGCAATTTCTACACTGTAGGGTACGGTTGAGGGGGCTTCGACCATATTCTCAACCAAAGCTTTTTCTTCAGGAAATTGAAGTTGGTAGGCTTGCTCAAGGGCGCGATCGCACACTGATTCCAGGTGAACAGGACCCAGCACCAGCTCCATCTGCCCTGTTTCCATGCGTGTCAGGTCTAAAATGTTATTGACCACCGTCATCAAATGTCGCCCACTTTGGTAGATGAGACTGGCATAACGGGCCTGACGCTCGTTTAAAGAGCCTAATACCTGATCTTTCAACAGATTGGAGAGACCTAAAACAGCGGTGAGTGGGGTTTTTAGCTCATGACTGATACAAGCCAGAAATTCGTCTTTTAGTAAATTAAGTTGAACTAAGTCGGCATTCTTGGCAGCTAAAGTGCGGTTGACCTGTTGCTGCTCTGTGTAGTCCTGGGCCAGCACCAACCATAAAGTTTCTTGAGGAAAAGCCTCGTCTAAAGCCTGAGGCGACTTGGAAAAAGAGCTAGTAGAACTGACTCCTAGGTCGGCTAGCTGAAACGTCGTCGTAAAGTCTGGCGATGTACCCTGAGCCAACTGAAGCGGCTCATCACTTGGGTTTTCTGTTTCCCAAGTAGAAAAATCTAGCAGGCTTTTACTAAATTGCCAAATCCGCTCTTGCCCGTTATCGGCAGGGCAAGTACAGATGCACGTATCTGCTGCGGAGCCGACCTGGCATTGATACTGCGCGATCGAAGAAGCAAAAAATGAAAGTAAGCCAGCTTGCTGCTCTGAAGGTGTGTTAGTAGCGGGAGTCTGAGGACGCTTAGTGAAAGATGCCTGCTGTAAGTTGAGAGAGGTTCCTAAGCGGGCTTTTGCAGATAGCAGTTGTTGATTGAGTAAGGTGACACCTGGATGGGCTTGCCGGAGCTTCGAGCCACCCAGTCGGGGGCGGGCCATCTGTTGCTTTAGACCTGTAGAAAGCGATCGCTCGGCTTCGGTGTGGCTTTTGGCTGGATGCGCCCAACTGGCAACCTCACTAGCAACCTCATTGGCAACCTTAGGAGATTGGGAAGTCCGCGATCGCGGTTCATCAGAGGTGTAGTCTTTGTGGCTAGCCTGAGATACTGGATGCGGCAAGACTTCGGTATTGAGAATAGTTTCCGCAGCCTGCTTTAGCCTGGGGAGTTCTGATAACTCCCCAATTTGCTGTTGCCAGCACTGATTTTGGTACAAAACTTGTCCAGTGCTAGTCTGCACCATCAAAGGCAAAGAAATTCGCTCTAAGAGCTGAATTAGGAGAGAAATCGGTTGAGTTTTAGCTACACTCGTGGTTTTGCCGTTTGCCCCTCCCTTCGCTAGATTAGCTTTGCCCGTCTCCGGTGTAGGGGGTGTGGACACTTCTGAAGCCGTTTCAGTGAGTGTAGTTTCAGGGGAGGCGAGCAGCGGAGACAATGCTTGTAAAAGGCGGGAATAATCTAGTAGCCCTAAAAATTCTCCGCTTGAATTCACCACTGCCCAAGCTCCGACTGGCTGCTTCAACTCCTGTAGGTAAGACCAGAATTGACTCAAGCTCCAAGCAGCAGGTAATGTTAATAATGGCGTAACAATAGGTAAATCAACTGCTGACAGAGGTTGCTGCAAGTTTGGTGCTGCGATCGCAGCTTGAGGAGCATCTACTTGGCCGCTTGGTTGTCCCCAGCCTAGACAGGAGACCAAAATAGGCCAGTTGAGTAAGCCAATGGGTTGTTTCTTTGCATCCACGACAACTAATCGCTCACAGTTAGCCTGACTGAGCAGGTGCAAAACCGCTGCTACCGTAGCAGACTGAGAACAGATCGAAACGGATTCAATGAACGAGCTGAGAAGAGTCGTGTGCATTAATTAACGGAGACCCGCTCCAATGGATTGGCTTGGTAGCAAGGGCAGTGAGCTGAAGCGACAAACGACTAACTATCGAATGACTATATTGAGTGACTGTATTGATGAAATCAATGGCGGGATACGATCGCTCTAAAATCAACCGAGTCACCGTCTGTAGATCAAAACTATCACCTAATAAATATTTGGGATCAGCCCTTAGTTGTGCCTTACTAGTTTATGAGCTTTGAATCTCCTGATTTTGACAGTATTGCTTTATTATGGCTCTCCAAAACAAAGCTCAGCAGAATAGCTAATTACAATTGATTACGGTTGTCAGTGCATTTAGAGTTAAGATTGGTTAAGATTGATGCCTGACTTCATGGGCAATTTGCCGTTTAACTTTGGTTGATTTGTTGCTTGTAGGTGTCATTAATTAGACTTAGTAATAATTCGTATCCACTTAGTTTTTTCAAGCTGCTACGGTTGTGTATCCTCAACTGTCAATTTCAATTCTGCTGAATTCTGGTGACCTAGCTCAATCTTTAACTACACTCTTAAGTGGCGATCGCTATAGAGTTACCCAATTCAGCTCTGAGAAAGAGTTACTGGATTTTCTTGAGCTAGAAAAACAACAAATTGACTGCTTGATTTTGCAATCAGGCTCCCATCTAACTTCATTAATTGAGCAGCTACAAAAACAGGCAATTTTTTTGCCAGCCGTGGTGCTTAAATCCGAAGAAGCGACGCTTAATAATAACTCTGTGCCCTGTAATGAGTGCCCTGAGATAGAAACTTTAGATCCTAATCCGCTTGAATCGGCACAGCCTATCGCTCAAAATACGATCCAAGATCAAGCAAATCTTGCATATCACGTTGCAACCGTAGAAGCGTCAGTTGCCCAACTCAATCAAATCGCTCAATTTATTAACCAGGCGATCGTTCAATTTATAAAATTGTCCCCGACCCACCATACATCCAATCAGCAACCTGCTCCTGACTTGATGGCGGAGTTGATTAGCCAAAACTCTCTGATGCTACAGCAGCGACGTTTGGCCGATAAGCTGAAAGAACGATTGGGATATTTAGGCGTTTACTACAAAAGAGATCCTAAAAACTTTCTGCGTTACTTGCCTGCCGCTGAGAAACAAAAATTCCTCAGGAAACTGAAGTCAGACTACAGCGATATTGTTTTGGTCTACTTCTCAGGGGATGAGCAACTGAATCAAAAAATTGATGATTTTGTCAATACAGCTTTTTTTGCGGATGTTTCAGTCTCGCAAATCGTAGAAACTCACATGGAGTTGATGGATGACTTCTCAAAGCAATTAAAGCTAGAAGGACGGAGCGACGAAATTTTACTTGACTATCGTCTAACCCTAATTGATACAATTGCTCACTTGTGTGAAATGTATCGTCGCTCTATTCCCAGAGATCCCTAAAGATTCCTAATGATTTTGTTTGTCCCTGTTTTGAAACCCATTACTTGAGCCTGCTAGAAGTGAGTAGATCTAATTCATGAGTTCCCTAAAAAAAACCTATATTCTCAAACTCTATGTTGCTGGCAATACGCCTAATTCAATTCGAGCTTTGAAGACTCTGAACAATATTTTGGAAACAGAATTTCAAGGAGTTTATGCTCTGAAGGTCATTGACGTACTTAAAAATCCTCAACTTGCTGAGGAAGATAAGATTTTAGCCACTCCCACTCTTGCTAAGATCTTGCCACCGCCAGTACGCAAAATTATTGGGGATTTGTCCGATCGTGAGCGAGTTCTAATCGGTCTGGATCTTTTATATGATGAATTACGGGAGGATGATTCCAACTTCGAATAACTCTTGCGATTAGGTTTTGTTGACTTGGTTCTCTCCTATATTAAGTCTCAAGCAAAACAGTATTCTTACAGCTAATTCAAAAGCTAAACTTAATAGAAACTATGAATCCAGACAATCAAATTAAACAAAGGGAAGACCTACAGTCAGTAGGAGTTAAAAAAATCCGAACCATGATAGAGGGCTTTGACGAAATTAGTCATGGTGGCGTTCCAGTGGGCAGAACTACTTTAGTAAGTGGCACTTCTGGTACTGGTAAAACTCTACTAGCTGTACAATTTCTGTACAACGGGATTACCCAGTTTGATGAGCCTGGTGTTTTTGTTACCTTTGAAGAATCGCCTGCCGATATTATTAAAAATGCCTATAGTTTTGGTTGGGATTTGCAAGAGTTAATTGATGATGGCAAGCTTTTTATTTTGGATGCTTCACCCGATCCAGAAGGTCAAGATGTCGTCGGTAATTTTGATCTATCAGCCTTAATTGAACGAATTCAGTATGCAATTCGCAAATATAAAGCTCGACGAGTTTCGATTGACTCCGTCACTGCTGTTTTTCAGCAATATGATGCGGCATCCGTAGTACGACGAGAAATTTTTCGGTTGGTAGCACGTCTGAAACAAGTAGGTGCCACCACTATTATGACGACCGAGCGGGTAGAGGAATATGGTCCTGTGGCTCGGTTTGGCGTAGAAGAATTTGTCTCGGACAACGTTGCCATTGTGCGTAACGTGCTGGAAGGTGAACGGCGACGGCGCACCATTGAGATTTTAAAGCTACGTGGGACTACCCATATGAAGGGGGAGTACCCATTTACGATTACAAATCAGGGCATTAATATCTTCCCGCTAGGGGCAATGCGACTGACCCAACGATCTTCTAATGTACGAGTGTCTTCGGGGGTCAAAACGCTAGACCAAATGTGTGGCGGAGGCTTCTTTAAAGACTCGATTATTTTGGCAACAGGCGCAACGGGTACTGGCAAGACCTTGTTAGTAAGTAAGTTCTTGCAGGAAGGTTGCAGGCGGGGTGAACGGGCGATGCTCTTTGCCTATGAAGAATCACGGGCTCAACTCTCGCGCAATGCCTACTCTTGGGGCATTGATTTTGAGGAGTTGGAGCAGCAAGGCTTATTAAAGATCCGCTGTGCTTACCCAGAGTCGGCTGGTTTGGAAGACCATTTACAGATTATCAAATCAGAAATCGCGGAGTTCAAACCGAGTCGGATTGCGATCGACTCTTTATCAGCCCTAGCCCGTGGTGTCAGTAACAATGCGTTTCGTCAGTTTGTGATTGGGGCGACGGGTTTTGCGAAGCAGGAAGAAATTACTGGCTTCTTCACCAATACGACTGATCAGTTCATGGGATCTCACTCGATTACTGACTCCCACATTTCTACAATCACTGACACAATCTTGATGTTGCAGTACGTGGAAATTCGGGGTGAGATGGCGCGAGCGATTAACGTCTTTAAGATGCGGGGTTCTTGGCACGAGAAGGGCATTCGAGAATACACGATTAGTGAACAGGGGCCAGAAATCAGAGATTCTTTCCGCAATTACGAACGCATTATCAGTGGCTCGCCTACTCGCGTATCCTTTGACGAAAAAACAGAGCTATCCCGGATTGTTAGAGGGGTACAGGATAAAAGTGAAAGCGATTTAGAACTGTAGGACTGAAACTGTGGAGTTAATTGAATTTGGGGTAGTGGTATTTCGTAAAGGGTAGAGAAAAAAGCATCACTCTGAGGGCCCTATCTAGCAAGCCCTCTAAAAACGGTGATTATTCTCCATCCTTTACTAAATAGGACTACCGAATTTGGATGCGATCGCTTGCCTGACCGAAACTAAATTTTTGGTTGAGCGCTGTTGATGTACTAGCTCCACAGCCTTAACCTGCAAGCCTCACTGCACCAAACTGACAGCAAACTTAAATTAAGCTTCAAAGCAAAATTACCTACCCCTAGAGATCGCTCCTCTCGTCACAAGGAGAGAAGAAGCACCTACGGTAAGGTAATTGTTTTTGGCTGAGATTAAAGCGAGCATGGAGGGACTCGAACCCCCGACCCTCAGGACCGGAACCTGATGCTCTATCCACTGAGCTACATGCCCTAATTTCCTCTGCAATTATATCACATAATGCGATCGCCAATCGGAAAAATCTGAAATCTATGGGCTGGCAGGATTCAATGTCTCGGTACGCACCCAGCCAAACTGTTATGGCAAACCCGATTTAAGCAATCTACAGAATTTTTAGATGCTTAGAATTCATCCCGTTATTTGAAATTAAAATGGGGCATTTTAAGCAAAGCTGCTGTGTGGTTTCCTGCTGGTTAAAGGTCTCAATATAGTTCGTTCTAAAGCAGCTTTGTAAGCCAGAAGTAACGCTAAGAATACTGAAATTACTTCAGAAACTAAATGACTGAGTGAGCTTGAGGGCGGAGAAGACTTTTGAAGAAATGCTTTTTCGCAAAGCTTTGCTGTGTTTGCATCTATCCTGACAAACGTAAATGATGACTCACCAAACTACTGTCGAAATTTTGCCAGTTACGTTGCCACGGGAGATTCCAGAAGGGACTGCGGCTAATAGCCCGATCCGAGTGATTCAGAATTTGGAATCCCAAGTTAAAGTTTTAGATGAAAATCAACAAAAAATCGCTTTTGAGTATCCCGATGGGCCTCAGCGGCTCAGGGGATTAGCGGGGACGGGAAAAACAGTTTTGTTCGCTAAACGAGCGGCCAAAATTCATGCGGAGCATCCAGATTGGAATATTGCTTTTGTATTTTTTACGCGATCGCTGTACCAACAAATTATTGAAGAACGAATTGGGCGGTATTACCAGGAACTAACAGGAAAAGTGCCCAACTGGGAAAAACTCAAGGTTTTACATGCTTGGGGGGCTAAGGATCAACCTGGTTTTTATCGCACTTTGGCGATCGAAGCTGGGGTAAAGCCAAAGAATGTGAAGGATGTGGAGCAGGAAATTGGCAGAGTTTCGCCTGCAAAAGCCTTTGCCTATGTTTGCAATGGCTTGGAGCGGCAAGTGTCTCCGATTCCGTGCCTCTATGACGTGGTGTTGATTGATGAAGGTCAAGACTTGCCCTTTGCCTTCTATCGACTCGCTCGCAATAGCCTCACAACGCCAAAGCGCTTGTACTGGGCTTACGACGAGGCGCAGGGAATCGGTTCCTTAACGGTGCCCGAACCCGCTCAAGTATTTGGTCGTGATGCGGATGGTGTCCCGGTTGTAGATTTAGGTTTGGGACGCAACCAATCTTTTTTCTATGAAGGAACGACAATTCGTAAGTCGGAAAACCTGAATCGCTGCTACCGTACCCCACAATTGCTACTAATGACAGCCCAAGCCGTCAACATGGGGCTACTGAGACCGGAGGGGCCTTTGCAAGGGGTGAGCAATCAGGCGGAGTGGCGGAAGCTAGGCTACGAAGTGCTGGAGGGAGACTTTACCGAGGCTAGTGTTCAGGCACGGCAACAGGTGACGATCGCCCGCCCTGCCGACAAAAATCTGCACCCAATTGACCAAGAGAATTTTGAAGCGAGAGAAGCGATCGCCGAGTTACTGAGCTTCCAGACCTTTGATCAGGAAGCAGCAGAACAAGAGTGGATCGCGCAGCAAATTGTGAATGATTTACGGCACGGCCTCCAACCCACTGATATTTTAGTCACTGCGTTATCTGGGGAGAATGAGAAACAGTATTGGCAAAGCTTTCAAGCTAAACTAAGCGCCTACGGCATCAAAAGCTTCATGGCAGGCGGAGAGACGCATCGCAATGAATTTATGCGGCCTGGACAGGTAACTTTAGCCAATATTCATCGGGCCAAAGGCAACGAAGCTTGGAAAGTCTATGCTTGTCGCTTTCACTGGGCGACTCGGCCTCTGATTTGGAAGCAAGAAAGCGAACTGCACAAGCGTAATGAAGCGTTTGTGGCCCTTACGCGATCGCGAGTTTGGTGTGTCGTCACGGGATTGGACGATCCGATTTTTGAGGAACTCCGTCAAGCCAAAGCGCAATATCCCCAACTGACATTCCCTGCCTTTAACAAAGCCTCGTTGCGACGAGTTCACGATGAAGAAAGCAGCGAAGCAGAACTAGCTCCCGTGGTTGGATAGCCTTACCCTGCGATTGCTAGCCGAAGTAAGTTGAATTGTTGGGCATGTGTAGTGCGGGTATCTTGCCCGCATTTTGATGGCGCTATTTTATGACCCTAAAGCCGATAGAGCCGTCTTAATCAGTTGATAGAAGAATGGCTGCGAAACGTTGATTTGTTTCGCTTCCACATCCGATTTGATCAGCCAACCTAGTTTTTGCCCTTTTTGAATTACAAGCTGCTGCCCTTCCGAGTTGGTAATTCTCAACTCTTTACCGCTTTGCTGCTCGTAGAGACAACAGGTGTATTGGCGATCACGGTAATCAAACGTCTGTTGGGTAGTTGGGGCATCTGGAGCCTGCTGATTCAGAGGCTCTAAAGCTTGAGAGGGGATTTCAGTGCTAGGCAACCGGACACCGACTAATTCTAGTTCTACCGTTTGATTGCCTTGCCAGTCATTTACTCGCAACTTGTAGGCAATATCGACTCGATTAGGCAACGGATAATATTCTCCCCAACGCCATGCCAAAGCCTGGATTCGAGGTTGAGCGATCGCGGCTAAGGGGGCATGAGATGAGCTGACATCCTGGCTCACAGTGACCTTGAGGTGAGCTTGGTCTTTTCCAATCGTGCGCTGCTCAATTACCCGCACATTTGGAGTCCAGAACACTGGATCGGGGTTCTGGATGCCGCAGGGATGCAGCGCATCAATTTGCTCGTAAAGCGGTAAGTCAATTTGCTCCAAGTGAGCTTGCACATCAATCGCCAGGAGAGGCTTAAGCTGTTCGGGTTGAAGAGAATTACGGGCAAAGGTACGGAGGCGCGATCGCAGCTCTTCCAAATTTTCGGCTAAGAGGGTAAAACCACCTGCCGCTTGATGGCCTCCATGCTTTTCCAAAACTTCCTTGCAAAACTCCAACGCTTCAAACACATGAAAGTCAGGAATGCTGCGAGCTGAACCGCGAATTTTCTGATTGTCCTCCTCATAGGTGCCAATGAAAACGGGTACCCCGTAACGCTCAACCAAGCGAGACGCCACAATGCCAATTACCCCGTGATGCCAATTGGGTTGCACCAAAACCAACACGCGATCGTCTTGCAGATCGATATTACTCGCTTCATACCAGGCGATCGCTTCCTGTTCAATTTGGGTGCAAAGTTGTTGACGTTGCTGGTTAATTTGCTCACACTGCATCGCCCTCTCTAGAGCTACGCCCATGTCATCGGTCGTTAGCAGCTCGATTACCACTTGCGGATCAGCAATGCGCCCCACCGCGTTAATTCTCGGCCCCAAACTAAATCCGATCGCCTCTGGTTTTAGGGCTTTGGAGCTACCCAACCCAGCCACTTGAATTAAAGCTTGCACCCCAGGAATCTGCGATTGGGGTAGTCGCTGCAAACCTCGCTTCACCCAACGCCGATTTACCCCGGTTAAAGGCGCTAAATCCGCGATCGTTCCTAGAGTAAACAGTTCTAGTAGTAAATTGCCTAGGTCTTTTGCGTCCAGTTGCTGAGCTAGGGTTGTCGCCAAAATATAGGCTACCCCGACTCCAGCTACCCCTCGATAAGGCGAGTCCTCATGAATCAGCTTGGGATTGAGGATGGCATTGGCAGGTGGAATCTCTGTCGGGACTTCGTGGTGATCGGTGACGATGACGGCTAGACCCAGCTCACGGGCTCTAGCGATCGGTTTGACCGCAGCAATGCCGTTATCCACCGTCAGAATCAGCCGTACCCCTTCGCGATGGAAGTCCTCCACAATGCGCTCATTGATGCCATAGCCCTCGCTCATGCGGCTAGGAATGGCGTAATCTACCTCCGCGCCCAACGCCCGCAAAGCCCGCAGCAATAGTGCCGTGCTGGTCATGCCATCAGCATCGTAGTCGCCACAAATGGCAATTTTGTGCTGATTTGCAATCGCTTCTTGCAATAGCTCCACACTCACCGCCAAATCGGGAAAATCTTCCAGCGGCGAGGGTAGCACCTGTAAGTCTGGGTCGAGATAAATTTCTGCCTGCTCCGGCGTAGCTATGCCCCGGTTGATCAACACCTGAGCCAGTAGCGGTGAAAGCTGGGTCGCCTGCACGATCGCTTCAACCCGTTCCAAATCACGCTCAGCGATTGCCCACCGTTTATCAGGCAGTCGGGGCTCCCGGTGGGACAAGGATGGAGAGGAAGAAACGGGTAAATCTAGCACAGATATTTCAGTTCAAACACGCTCAGCCGATTGTACTGGCTAAAAGATGGCAACACGACCATCATTTAACAAATAAACAGAGCGATCGCCGGGGGGGCTGCCTCCGGGCCGAATTTCAATTCTGAGTGTTTTAGGATTCGGCTGAGAAATTCTAGCTTGGAGAGGCAGCGCCGTTTCGTCCCAGAAATACACTGAAATGTTCGGAGTTGTACCATCGCCTTGAGTAAATTTCAATTCCTGTCCAGGCCGCATGGGGACTGGATCAGTACCAAAGACTTTTTGAAACTGCACTAAACTAGCAGTCTGATTGACCACTTCCACGCTAATTCGTTGTCCTGGAGTGAACTGGATTGGCTTAGGGCCACACCGAGAAGCACAAGTGCCCGCCCAAACAGGATTAACGGCCTGAGCTTGGCTCAGAAGCAGCGTTGCAGTCATCAAAGCTGGCGCGAGTAAAACACCGGGTAAAAGTTTAACCATAAGTTTAGCCATAGAAAAATTGCAGAAATGAGTGGATCTCTGTGATTGCTCCCATTAGCAGGATGCCGCACTTTAAGACAAATCATGCCCATTGGCTGCAAAATTATTGCCGCTTGGCTTAGAGGAGGCGCAATTGGGTTTCTCCATCTAGTGCTCGGCTGGAACCTGGATGGTTAGCGATCGCAGGCTGTTCGTCAAGCCACTCTTCCGCATCAGCGTCTAGTAAACCTTGGGCCGCTTGCAGCAGATCGCTCTGAATATCTTGCAAATCTTCCCGATTGGCTAAGTAAGTTTTCAGAGCTGCTAAAGGGTCAATGCTGCTACCAACTCCTAATTCTGGTAACCGAGGACGAGCCAACTGGCTGACTAGCTCTGGCTGAATCGTATAACTGTGGGCACTGTGCAGAGCGGCGTGCAAAGGAGCATTGTCAATCTCGTCTAGTTGCTCAGAGCGAATTTGATAAATCAACCGCACCACAGCATCCGCTACCAACTCTGGCTTTAACGCTTTTAGGAGCTTTGCTTGGGGGTCTTCCGCCTCTGAAACATTTACTTCAATCGTGCGAAATGCTCGTACAGGCAAGGCACAAAACTCCAGCTTCGTCGCTCCCCGCTCTACCTCGACCAGCACAAAGCCTTTGTCTTCCTTTTCCTCACTGAAATCCACCCGCTCAATACTGCCGGGATAGACCACGGGTGGCTCATGACACAGGATCTGATGCCGATGCACATGCCCCAGCGCCACATAGTCAAAGCAAGGCCGAGCCAGCAACGCCAGCGGAATCGTAAATCCCTTACCCACTGCCAGAAACCGTTCCGCTCCATAGAAGGCTGAGTCTGCCATCAAATGCCCCAAAAGCACCGTTGGCATCTCCGGATCAAGCCGCCGCACCTCCCCCTCTAGCGCTACCCGCAGACGATCGATCAACAACTGATTCACCTCCGCCATTGATAACCCTTCCGTTTCCGGGCGCGTCAATAACGTCGAGCGAGTTAGCCAAGGCAAAGTCACGACTTGAATTGGGCCGTTGCGAGTCGGAATTAGGTGAGTTTCCAGGCGATCGCCTACCACAAACCCAGGCACCCCCAGCGTCCGATAAATGCACAAACTCGCGCCCCCCTGCCCCTGCGAATGCTGATCATGGTTGCCCACCAGTAACACCGTCGGAATCTGAGCATCCACCAAACGACGAAACTGAGTCGCAAACACCTCCTGCACAATCGGCGGTGGCGTCGCATCCGGAAACGCATCTCCCCCAAACAGCACCAAATCCACAGGCTCCGCGATCGCCCGGTCAATACAGCGCCCTAGCGTCGCCACAAAATCTTCCAGGCGAGTATTCAATCCCGTTTCTGGATTAACCCGCCCGTGGGAAAACCCACTACCCATGTGAATATCAGAGAGATGCAGAATTTTAATTGCCACTTCAGGTCATCCGGGCGCAACGAATCGACTGGGTATACAACAACTTAGCACTGAGGGGAGGGATGAAAGATGAAAGAGGGGAGAAGGGAGTGCTGGGTGCTGAGAAGTTGGAAGTTGGAAGCTAGGAGTTGGAAACTAGAAAGTGAGGAGTGAGGAGCGCAAGAAACAAGAATCGAAACACCCACACTCAAAGTCGTCTGGAGGAGGTCTGGAGGACGCAGCCGTCCTTCAGCGGGGGTTTGGGGGCGAGTGCCCCCAAGGTTCGGGCCGTAGATGTAGCATTCATCTCAAAAGCACCCAATCTCAAAAAATTCCAAACCGCTAGATATAACGAGACTTTCCTGAAAAAATAAGCTTCGTAGCGGATAAACAAAACAGATCTTGCAGGGGCCAAGGTAGAAAACAGAACATGAAATTGATTTTGTACAGTAAACCTGGTTGCCACTTATGCGAAGGATTGCAGGAAAAGCTAGCTCAAATTCAAAACTTAAAGATTGACCTAGAAATTCGTGACATTACCACCCGTAACGACTGGTTTCAGGCTTACCAGTACGAAATCCCTGTCCTTTTGCGAGTGAATCCCCAACCAACAGGCGAAGTCGAAGAACTATTACCTCGTCCTTCACCCAGAGCTAGCGTTACCCAGTTGGAACAAATGCTACAGAAATATTGGCTAGCAGATCAGTCAGAATAGGCGCAGGATGTGCGTGTGAGGAGTTGCTGACATGAAACTACGAGAATTATTAGCAGCAGTACCAGGCGTAACACAACCGCCCAGTCATGCCGCCTTGGAATCCGAAGTGAAAGGGTTAACCACCAACTCTCTCGCTTGCCAACCCGGAGATTTATTTATCGGCATGCCCGGAACCCGTGTCGATGGTGGCGAATTTTGGCCCAGTGCGATCGCCTCTGGTGCCGTAGCAGCTTTGGTTTCATCCACTGCTGCCCAGAAACGACCCCACACTGAATCAGAAGATGCTTGTGTGATTCCTGCTGCCGATATGGTGCAAGCTTGTGCCCAAGTAGCCGCTGCCTTCTACGACTACCCCGCCCAAAAGCTGCAACTGGTCGGCGTTACAGGTACCAACGGCAAAACCACCACCACCCATCTGATCGAATTCCTGCTTAACCAAGCAAATCCCTCCACGGCTTTATTCGGCACGCTCTATGCTCGCTGGCCTGGTTATCAGAAAACCGCAGCCCACACCACCCCCTTCGCGATCGATTTACAACAAAACCTAGCAGCAGCAGTGGCAGCAGGCTGCGAATATGGCGTGATGGAAGTTAGCTCTCATGCGCTGGCTCAAGGTCGAGTGTTGGGTTGTGGCTTTGAAGTGGCTGTCTTCACCAACCTCACCCAAGACCACCTAGACTACCACCGCGACTTAGAAGATTACTTTGCTGCAAAAGCTCTCCTGTTTAGCCCTGCCTACCTCACGGGCCGAGCCATCATCAACCTTGACGATGCTTATGGGCGGCGCTTAATTGATCAGCTACCAGCAGAGCAGGTATGGAGTTACAGCACCCAAGACTCCAGTGCTGACTTATGGACAAGCGACCTCACCTACGAATCCAACGGAGTCAGCGGTACACTGCACACCCCTAAAGGAGCGATCGCCTTCCTATCACCCCTGGTAGGCCAATTTAACTTAGCCAATTTACTCGCTGCGGTTGGCACGGCGCTTCATCTGGGTCTAGACTTACCCGCCCTTGTCGCTGCTTTACCTCAGTTCTCTGGGGTGCCCGGACGGATGGAGCGAGTCCAAATCAACGCTAACCAAGACATTAGCGTGATCGTGGATTATGCCCACACCCCAGACAGCTTAGAAAATCTGCTTAAAGCGGCTCGGCCCTTCATCAAAGAACGCATGATTTGTGTGTTTGGTTGTGGTGGCGATCGCGATCGCACCAAGCGGCCTCAAATGGGCAAAATTGCCGCCGATCTCGCCGATCTCGCCATCGTCACTTCCGACAACCCCCGCACCGAAGACCCAGAGCGGATTTTGCAAGACATTCTGGCTGGCATTCCCGCTAGCGTGAACCCACTAGTGATTTGCGATCGCGCCGAAGCCATCCGCACCGCCATTCTGGAAGCCAAACCCGGAGATGGGGTGCTAATTGCAGGTAAGGGCCACGAAGATTACCAGATCTTAGGCACCGAGAAGATTCACTTTGACGATCGCGAACAAGCCAGAGCCGCTTTAGAATTGCGCTAACAGCAGAAGTTCAAGCGTTGTAATTGAGCGATCGCCTTGAGATTGCCAAGAGTATTTTTAGAGGGTGTTTCGCGAAAGCCCCTCTATTTTTGTGCTCATTGACCACCCTAGTTTTCATCTCGATCCTGAGAAATGTTGCGAAAGACTGCAAGTGGGTGGCAATTTTTGCGAATAGTCAGTAGATCTGAAAGGAGACCTGGATTCAGTCCAATCACCTAGGTTGGGTGTTAAGCTGCTGTCACTTTCTTCATACCCCATGAGCTCATCTATCACTCAAGACGTTTCGCTCTACGAACTTGCCCTTCAGTCGGAAGAGTCCCCCGTCCCTCTGCAAGTGAGCCCTGCGACTCTCAAATCTATTGTGAGTTCTGCGATTGACGTTCTGATCGAGCAAAAACTGCCAGCCACCCTTTGGATCAAGCTACCCCGCGACGACGTTTGGCAAGCCGAAATCAAACGTTATTGCGAATCAGCCCAGGTTCCTCATACCCTGTATCTCTTCAAAACGTCTAAAGATGAAGCCCTGAGTGTCACTTCTGCGATCGCCAATGGGCAGGGAGAAGGCTATCCTAACCAAGACTTGCTGAAGAATGCTGAGGATGTCGCAGATTTTTCCGCTGTTTCCCACTCATCTTCGGCCTTAGTCACCTTTCAGCTAGCCGCCGAAAGTCAGCTAAAACGAGAATATTTCTTATTTTTTCTGTCACCCCAATTTTCGGGTTTAGTCTTGGCGCATCGGCCTCGATCCTTGAGGCCCAGTAAAGCAGACATAGCCGCTAACCCTACCACTAAAACTGGAGCTGCCGAAAAAGCAACCGGAGAAGAAGAGGGTTTAGAGAAGAAACAACCCCTTTTAGCCTGTTGCTCCTTTAACCCAACCACCCTGCAACAAGTTTTCGCAGGCATTAAGCAAGCCGTGACCGCGACTCAAACTCTGCACTCCGAGTCCGCGATCGCTGCCTCTCAACTAGTCGGTAGCTGGGATCAACTCTTGCAGCAAGGACTCGCTCAGCCAGCAGACCCCAATCTATTCAGCCGTTTCCTCACCAAACAAGTCCAACGCCAAGAAGAAATTTGGCATCGCTCCACAATTTACCGCAAGCAAGCCGAATCTGCCGAAGCCCTGCAAGTGCAAAACGAAGAACTGCTCAATGCCTTGCGACTCAAAGACGAATTTCTCAGCACCGTTGGTCATGAACTCCGCACCCCTCTGACCAACATGAAAACCGCTCTGACCCTACTCAACTCCCCCAGCCTCAAACCCGCTCAGCGACAACGCTACATGCAGGTTTTTAGTACAGAGTGCGATCGCCAAGGCTCTTTAATTGCCAGCCTGCTCGACCTCATGCAACTCGATCGCGAAATTGAAAACTCCACCATGCAGCCCGTTTCGCTCGCCGAAATCGTGCCCGGAGTCGTTAGCACCTACCAACCCCTAGCCCAAGAAAAAGGCATCATGCTGGCTTACACCGTGCCAGAAGAATTGCCTCCCGTCTCCTGCCTCAGCGCTTGGCTCAAGCAAATTGTGATTAACCTGCTGCACAACGGCATCAAATTCACCCCCAAATCAGGCCAGGTTTGGGTTCGAGCCAAACAACAGGGCGACTACATCCAGCTAGAATTCCGCGACACAGGCATCGGCATCCCCACCAGCGAAATCCCCAAAATCTTCGATCGCTTCTACCGCGCTCGCCACGTCGCTGGAGAAGACCCCGGTGGTGCAGGCTTGGGCCTCACTATTGTCCAGCAAATCCTCCTCCGTTGCGGCGGTTCCGTCTCCGTCAAAAGTAAACTCAGCGAAGGCTCAACCTTCAACGTCCTCTTGCCCATTTATAGAGCACCTGTGGAAGGAGGAAAGATGAGGGATGAAGGATGAAAGAGGAGTTAGGAAGTGAGAAGAGAGGAGTGAGGGGTGAGGAGTTGCGAACCAAAAGCCAATAGCTACCCACCAAAAGCTACCAAAACCCAAGACTTGAAACACCCACACTCAGCTTCGTCTGGAGGGAGTCTGAGGGACGCAGCCGTCCTTCAACGGGGGTTTGGGGGCGAGTGACCCCAAGGCTCGGATTTCATCCGAAAGTGATCGCCTACGAATGACTCACCTCCAAAGGCAAGAAAATCGTCATTACCTCCCCTTGTTGCGGCTTCTCTCGCACAATCAACTTGCCACCCAAAGCTTGAAACAAATTCTTCGTCACACCCAAACTCAAACTTAAGCTACCCGTCTCAGGCTGGAACATCAGTAACTGTCCAATCGACTTCAAAGCCGATCGCGCTGAATGACTCGGATGAGTGGATGGGTCAGCCTGCGGTTGCAACTCAGACTGCATTTGTAGCTTCAACTGGCTTCCCGCCAACATCACCTGCACCTGGATATGGCTACCACCAGGCAAATTGCGAGTAAATCGCTCAATTAAGCTAGTCAGAGCCTGATCCAACATCGTCGGATCGCTCACCACCATCGGCATTTTTTGGGGCAGTAACACCTTCAACGTGAGACTTCGCAAGCTCGCTTGCTTTTCCCAACGGGGAATACTTTGCTGTAACACCTGATCAATAGAAGTTGAAGCTAAGGCTACCGGAGAACGCTTCACTGCCGACGTTTCCAACTCAACTGCTCGGAAAATCAGGCCAAAGCGATCGATTTGTTCATTACACTCGCGATCAATAATTTCTAACCGCTTCAACACTTCAGGCGCTAAATCTTTACGCTTTAACAACAGCCGAGTCAAGGTGCGGATCGTCGTCAGCGGCGTCCGTACTTCATGAGCGATCGCCTGCAACAACTCCACATCCAAATTACTCTTCGGCTCTGCCATCGTGTCAGCAGGAGCATAAACTTCTGAAGGCATTGCCTTAGCTGTAGCGCTAGCTATTGCCAACTCAGGAAATGGCTCTACAACCAAATGACTTGTTTCCGAGTTAAAGGTGTGAGTATCTAAACGAGAGGAACCTAAAGCTTCCGCTTCTAAGTCGATCGGGTCTGGTAAATGTTGCAGCAGTAGCTGACTAAACTGCATTACCGTTTTGTAATCCGGGGCTGTGGGCGCAAACTCAGCTACCAAAGCATCCAGGCGTTCCACTTGGTGAGGGCTAGTAAGCAAAGCACGAGGCCGTAGCGATCGCCAAGCACTTTGCACCACCTCTGGGTCAAAAGAAAAACTGAAAGCGGGTTCCCCCCTTGCCTTTTCTCCCAAGACCATCACTAAGCTAAAGGCTGAGGTTAAAACCAAACAAAATTGTTCTGCCGCCAAAGGATCACCAGGCAACACAGGCAAGGCAGGAGTAGTTTCCAGAACCTCAGATATCTCTTTACTTACCTCTTTACTTGATGAAGCGGGCGGTAGTTGAAATGGCATCCAAGCAAAGGCATCTAAAGCTTTAGGCGTAAACACCCAAGACGCTAGACAGGCATTGAGGCTGGGTTGCGTCAAGATGCAGGATGGCCCTGCGAGAATTAATCCTTGCTTGGCTTTGAGAGCTGAACGCTGCTTGCAGGCAAACTGAGCTGTTGCTACAGGTTCTGCTCCTTGTGGCAAGGTCACTTCCAATAAAACATTTAGGGCCGCGATCGCTCCCCACCACTCCCGCTCGGCTCGCACTCGTTGTCGCGCGATCGACACATGGTTTGTGTCTATTTCAACAGCCGATGCAGCCCCATGAGTGGCTCCGTTTGAGGTGCCCTGGGCTAATACTTCACTTAAGCTTGGCAGTAACCACTGATGCACAACTCTAGCCCCCCAATGCAGTCGCTCGTCATGGCATCGAGACTGCGAATCCTGCTTAATTTCACTTCATCTAGTACCAGGTTATCGGCATCAGCCAATCCAAGCTAGGCGTAGAACCGAACTCTAAGGTGTCAATCTCCGTTGCTCTTAGAGGTTTGCTTAGGGTTTTGCCTAGAGTCTTGGTTGAGCTAGGGGTTCTGGCTGCACCCAGGCAGATCGCCTGACTGGAAACTGACAGCCGCAAGAGAGTGGCAGCCTTGCTCCAATTAACTGCAAAATGGAAGTTAGTTTACCCAAACCCTGTCCATCATGCCGACCTTGCTCACAGATGCCAAAAGCTTACTTTCCGACCTGGTTGCTCGCTACCGTTCCCAGGTGGATTATCTTGCCATTCGCCTAGAAGAGGCCGAAGGCACTGATATCTTGTTGCGGGGAGACAAGATCGAAAGCTTGAGTGAGGGCATTTCGATTGGTGGACAAGTAAGAGCTTGTCATAAAGGCGGTTGGGGATTTGCTAGCTTTAATCGGCTTTCCACACTCGCAGAGCGGATTGAAGAAGCGATCGCTGCTGCCTGGATGGTGGGAGATGAAGAAACGATCTTAGCGCCGATTACTCCCATTCAAGACACTTGTATTTTGCCGCTGACGGGTCAAGATCCACGCCACGTTTCCTTAGACCAGAAGAAGAATTTGTGTGATTACTACGCAGGTCTATTGCGCTCTGTTGATCCGCAAATTACGACAATTTCTGTGCGCTACGGAGACAGCGCTCAGCGCATCCTCTTTGCTACGTCCGAAGGCACCCTGATTGAACAGTCCTGGGTGGATATGGAGATGCGCTTTGCTGCCACAGCCCGCAATGGTGAAACCGTACAAACTGGACGAGAGACTACTGGTTCTCGGCGTGGCTACGAAGATTTGTTAGGGCTAGATGATCAGGTTCGCAGTGCCGCTCAGAGAGCAGTCGATGCTTTGGTGCTGCAACCCGTCAAAGGCGGCACCTATACCGTTGTGATTGACCCGATTCTCTCAGGCTTATTTGTCCACGAAGCCTTTGGGCATCTATCCGAAGCGGACATGGCTTACGAGAATCCAGACATTTTGGAAGTCATGACCTTGGGACGGCGGTTCGGTTCTCCAGAGCTACAAATCTTTGACGGAGCTAAGCCACCCGGACATCGCGGTAGCTATTTCTACGACGACGAAGGCACCCCAGCCACCACCACTCAATTGATTCAAGACGGTGTGTTGGTTGGGCGGTTGCACTCCCGTGAAACGGCTGGCAAGTTAGGTGAAGCTCCCACGGGGAATGCTCGTTGTCTTAACTACCACTATCCTCCGATTGTCCGCATGACCAATACCTGGATTGAGCGCGGTAAAACGCCCGTTGCTGACCTATTTCAAAACATCAAAGAAGGTGTTTATGCTCGCAATTGGCTGGGTGGTATGACCAATGGAGAAATGTTTACGTTCACGGCAGGGGAAGCATGGATGATTCGCAATGGCGCGATCGCGGAGCCTGTTAGGGATGTAACTCTTTCGGGTAACGTGTTCACGACGCTAGCCGATATTGAAGCGATCGGAGATGACTTTTACTGGGATGAGTCAGGTGGCTGTGGCAAAGGTGGACAAGGTGGTTTACCTGTCGGTTGTGGTGGCCCTAGCCTGCGTTTACGTAATGTTGTAGTGGGTGGCGAAGCAGTAGAAGACGAGTAGCCCATTTTCATTGGTTTAACGCTCTAGGTTTTAGGCTATAGGATTAGCACTCTAGATTTTCTCTGAGCTGCTTGCTTGAAGCATTCGTTTCTATATCTGCGTTTGCCTGAGGGTGCGCGATCGCCCGATCCACTTGCATTAGCAGCTTCTCCAGAGTAGAAGTGTTATCTAGCACCACATCGGCACAGGCCACTTTTTTCTCAATCGCCATTTGGCTGTCGATTCTAGCCTGCACCTGCTCCAGACTCAGGCGATCGCCTTCTGGGGCAGTTTTGGCATCTCGCTGCAACAAGCGCTCAATCTGCTGATCTACCGCACACCGAATCACCCACACTTCAGTGACCAGATCGGTCATGCGGGCTTCAAATAGCAAAGGCACCACCAAAACCACGGTGGGATAAGTTGCCGCAGGCAGAGCTTGCAACTGCGACTCCATGCGATCGCGCACATAAGGATGAATTCGCTGTTCCAACCACAGCCGCTCCGAAGGGCTGTTAAAGATGATCTTGCCTAAACGCCGACGATCTAGCTCTCCATGAGCCAAGAGAATGCCAACCCCATAGCGCTCAACAATTTCTAAAAATACAGTCGAGTTCGGTCCCACTGCCTCTCTGGCGTACAAGTCAGCATCTAAGATTGGCAAATGATAAGTAGAAGCTAAATAGTTGGAGACCGTTGTCTTGCCCATGCCAATTCCCCCCGTTAAACCAATCACGCGCTGAGTGGGTTTCAGGGGTTGGAAAACTTCTGTCTGTGTCCCTTCACGCTTTTTAGGGGGGCGCTGTTCACGAAGGGTATTTAAGCTTTGAGTCATATTCGTGAACTCATCATGTGCCTCAAACGATCGATGAAAACCGTGGCTCAGTTCATCGATACTTGAAGAAATTTTAACAAGCTGACTGACCGAAACCAATAATGCCCTGATGAATCAGCTTAAAGTTTCAGAGAGGAAATCAGCGGCGGCTTCCACCATCGCGATCGCATTTTCATACACCATCCGGGTTGGCCCCAGCACCCCAACACTGCCAACGGGAACTACACCTCGGCGGTAGGTTGCAGAAATCAGGGTACAGGCGCGAATAGGCTCTAATGGGTTTTCAGCGCCGATCCGGACTGTAGCCCGCTTGCCTGGTTGGTCAGAGTCAGAATATTCAAAAATTAAAGGCCAGAGTTGATCTTGTTCTTCTTCCAACAGGTGGATTATGGTCTGAACTTGCTGCAATTCAGAAAATTCTGGATGGCGCAAGACCTCAGACACCCCACTCACCACGATTTGAGTAGCTCTAGGCGACTGAGTTCGTCGCATTAAATCAGCCAGTGAAGCCCGCAAGGTATCGGCGTATTGGTCAAATTCTCGCCCTAGCTCACTCCAGTCTAGGAGCGGTAAGTCGGCAAGCGATCGCCCCCGCAGGTGATGGTTTAAGAAGTTGGACAAAATCTGCAACTCCCGCTCCACTAGCTCAGGATCGCTGGAGCGATCGGCTTGGTCTTGCTCAGCATTGACTTGCGGTAGTTCCATCAAAACCGACTGAGTTTCATAGGCATCTGTGACCACAATCAGCATCACTTGCCTCGGTTCAATCTGCACAATTTGTAAATGGCGCAGGCGAGCCATCGTCGTCTGAGGCATGGTAATCAAAGTCACATAGCCGCTAAGAGCTGCCAGGATTTGAGCTGCCCCCCGCAGCAAGGCTTCAAAGCTCCAGCTATCCAAATTCAAGCGATCGCTCAGCAGTTGATCGACTCGTTGCGCTAGAGTTTCAGACGGAGTAATCAATTGATCGACATAAATGCGGTAGCCAGAATCCGAAGGCACTCGCCCTGCGGAAGTATGAGGTTGATACAACAATCCAGCTTTTTCTAAGTAACCCATCGCATTCCGGATGGTGGCTGGACTCACACTCAAGTTGTACTCTTCTACCAAAGCTTTTGAACCCACTGGCTCCGCAGTTGCAATATAGTGACGCACGGTGGCCCAAAGAACCCTTTGCTGTCGCTCGGTGAGATTCACTTGTACAGACATGAGATTGGTAGCTGAATTTAACTGAGCTTTGTAAAGATTGAAAGAAGATCAATGATTGTGAGGTCTATAAACTTTGGATGTAACTGGGATGCAACCAAGATAGCAGATGCCTTATTGTCCCTTTTGGGTTGCTGCGTTAGGAGTAACAAAAGTAACCATCTGCCTGAGATCCCCAAAGTACTTAGTAGCTGCGATCCCCTTAAGCTTCTATTCAGTGACTATAGTCTATTAGTCTTCAATTCGGAATCTTAGGTTCCTCGGCAGGTAGTTGCAAGGTCATAGCTAGCACAAGTAATGGGGAGCAACAACGACTAATAACGAGGAATAGAAGGATCAACTACAACTGAATAAGCTTCGATCCCACCCTCCACATTTTTGATATTGGTGAAGCCTTGGCTGGCTAGCCACTGACACATTTGGGCTGACCGCATGCCGTGGTGACAGAGCACAATGGTTTCTGTGTGGGGGTCAAAGCGGGTTTGAATTTGCTCAGACCAGTTAGCATACTCACTCAGGGGCAAGTTCTCAAAGCCTGTAATGCTGGCGATCGCGACTTCTTGAGGCTCTCGTACATCCACTAATTGCAAGCCTTCTGAAGCTGCCAAACGGTTTGCCAGTTCCTTAACACTGATTGGAGTAAAAGCGAAATTGGTGGATTGGTTAGTCATGACATTGCCTACTTGCTGTGATAGTCAGCTTAGAGATCTCCAAACTGATTTTATCTAGGTTTCAATCCCTCTCATCTGTTTGATCTCTTTGATCCCATCGCTCTCACTCAGGTACTAGTTTCAGTTTGGCCCCTAATGGGCCTCTAATGAGTAGAGCAGAGAAATTCCAAGCGACAAAAAGCTTGTCCCGCTTTTAGCAAGCAAGGTTCAGTGCCACGATTTGTCAACTGCACCATTACTTCAGGGGGCTCTAGTCCAGATTCAGAGTTGGATGGGGGTGCTTCAAACCAAGCGGCAGTGAGTTGATGTTGAGTGCGCAGAGATGCGACTAACTGAACTTGCACAGCGGAAGTTAAGCCTTTCAACTGAAAACCCAATCGGCAAACGATGGATTGCCCTGGTTCTAAGGTCAGGCGATCGCACCGTTTGATCAGTCCCACCTGACCTGCTGCATCGGGTGTTGGTACTAGAAAATTGCGAGTCAGCCAACAGGCAACCACTGCTGTAGCCAAATTGCCTGTAGCTGAAGTAGGAACCAAGGCAGGGACGACCCGAAGCACCGGAAAACGCATTAAATGTGGCAATTTGACCAAATCAATGGCGGGAGTTCTGGCTGTGGGTGCAGAATGGGCCGCGATCGCAGCAAAAGTCCTACTGGTTGACTCTCTGGCAGGTCTAGCAAAAGGATGGGTTGTAACCTGAGTTGTAGTGGCCTCGCTCAGAATCGCTGGTTCAGCTACTACTCGGCTTTTGGGAGTACCAACTTGAGCTGGTGGCTCACCTGCTTCAAACACATCAATAATCACTAAATTGTTGATCTCCGCCGACTCAGCTACTTGAGGTTTAGCTAAGGTCGGGCGAACTGAGCGAGGCGTCACATTAGACAGCTCACGCTCTAAATCCTCCGAGAAGGAGGTAATCATTGTTCCAGTTACTTCTTTGGCAGGTTTTTCAGCGGCCCCGTTAAAGGGAGATAGTTTACGGCTAGGTGCTGATCGATGCGCTGATCGATGCACAGAGGGGTGATTGAGCCTTGGATCTTGGCGTCGCCGTTCTTTCAGATATTGCTGGACAATAGTTTGGCGATTGCGCATATAGTCGGCCCAAAAGCCAGGTTGGATCTCATCCATCGTTTGAGCCAGAGACCAGATCTCCAACGTCATCATGTTGTAGAACGTCTGGTCAGCGCTTTGGAGTTCTTTAATCCAGCTGGCAACGTCGCGGCTCGAAGTGAGCGGGCTGCTGTCTAAAGTACTAACAGAACTCAACCCCATCATTGGCGATCGCCTCTAATACTTCGGATTATCCTACCCAACTATCCCAGCATAAAAAGACACAGGCATATTTGTTTTACCAAGCCTTTACATAATTTTTTTAGATTGTCTAATCTCAGACTGTAGTTATGAGGTGACATTAATCAGCTTCATATGGCTCGTTTGGGGTCGAGCGGTTGGCTTACGATACAAAGCACTATGAGGTAAAACCCGCAGTACTTCGGTAATGGTTGTCACTCCTGTTGTTACCTTTTCGATTGCGGCCACGCGGAAGGAAGCAAAGTTAATTTCGCTCAAATGCCGATGCAACTGGGTCATCGTTCCTTCATAGATAATTTGGCGCACCGTATCATCCACATCTAATAATTCGATAATCGCCTCTCGGCCCATATAACCAGAGTTAAAGCATTTTGGGCAGCCTCGACCCTTTCGCCATAACTCTGGGGAGGCTTCTTCGAGCCTTAAGCCGAGCACTTTTAAGTCTGCTTCTGTCGGGGTATAGGGTTCAGCGCAGTGAGGACAGATTCGGCGTACCAATCGCTGAGCGACAATGCCGAGTAAAGCGTCACTAATCAAGCCTGGGTCAGGGCCAATATCTTTTAAGCGGGGGATAGCACTGGCGGCGTCATTGGTGTGTAGCGTCGTCAAGACTAAGTGACCCGTGAGAGCCGCGCGAATTCCTGTCTCTGCCGTTTCACTATCTCGAATTTCTCCCAACATAATGATGTCTGGGTCTTGGCGCAGAATTGCTCGCAGTCCAGCCGCAAAGGTCATGCCTGCGGGTTCGTGCACTTGAGTTTGGGTAATGCGTGGCAACACATACTCCACTGGATCTTCGACCGTGATCACATTGACAAATTCTGTGGCTACTACTTGCAAACTGGTGTAGAGCGTACTGGTCTTTCCCGAACCCGTAGGCCCCGTAAAAATCACCATTCCTTGGGGTTGCTGTAGCCAATTTTTGTAGATAGCCAAGGTTTTTTCAGTAAAACCAAGTTCGTCAATGCTGGAAAAGGGATTTTGGCGAGGTAGCAGACGAATAACGGCTTTTTCGCCACCAATACAGGGCAGAGTACTGACTCGCATGTCTAAGCCCAGGTCGGAGTCTTGACCGGAGGCATACTTTTCCCCCATCCTGGCATCCTGAGGGCGACGACTTTCGGCAATATCCATATCTGCCATGACTTTCAGCGCCACGATCGCTCGCCGACTGATTTCTAGAGGCAAGGTGGTAATATCGCGCAAAATACCATCAATGCGATAGCGCACTCGTAACCCTTCGGGTGTGGGTTCTAGGTGAATGTCGCTCGCTCGGTTGCGTAAGGCTCCAGAAATGATGGTACGAATCCGACTGATTTGGTCTACTGCTTTGGAAAGGTAGAGTTCGGTGACTTCCCCAATATTTTCTTGATCCTGTTCTCCGGTGAGGGGATTCACCAGGGGCGTTGAGCTGATCCGGTTGTTGTCTAGGTTTTGGCTATGAAACCAGTTGCGATAGCTTTTATCAGAAATTGGAATAATTTTGATTTCGGTGAAGGTGCGATCGCTGAGCTTTCTGATTTCCTCTAGGGACAAAACGACCGGACTGCCTAAGAAATAGCAGTTACGCCATAACAGCAGCGGAATTACAGGTGGTAAAGTACCGCGATCGGGAAATTCGCGCAAAAAACGATAGCTGACTTCTCGATCGAGCAATTCCAGCCTAACGACACCCTGAGCATCCACGAGGAGCTGTAGCGCTTTTTCGCAAGTAATTTCACGGTTCTTTAGCTGTTGCCAAGCCGACAGAGACGCAAAAGGTGTCTGCATGATTTTTTATACGTTAAGCAGTTAAAAAAGACGCTTCAAAGCAATAAGCGATCGCTCATTCAAGTCTAGCGAATTAGCTTAGCTTAGTCGGTCAACACTGAGGTGTTATCTCCATGACAAGAGAAACAATTTATACAGAGAGCCTGCCTAGCTTAAAGTTCTGATGTAGGCGGCGTTGATTCTGCATCCGAGTGAGAATGCTTATGCTGAAGAAATTGTTTAAGTGCTGTTTGACGGTGGCTCATGAACCGGGTCCAGAACCCTGGCAATAACCCATCCATTGTTTTTGCAATCGACCACACTTCCATCGCCATCAGGTTGTAGAACGAGCGATCGGATTTTTGTAACAGTTTTAGCCACTGCTCAAAATCCATTTGAGCCGTAAATTCTGGGCTATCTTCCTGTGGCTCCTGCGGTGCGTCAAACTGCTGAAAATCAGGCTCTGGCATGGCGATCGCCTCTGAATCACGCTCAACTTGGTAAAGACTTTGACACTTAGGTGCCCTAGACTGATCCCTACCCTAGCAAGCATTTTCAGGAAAACAGCCGTTGCCAGAATCAGTCTTTAGTCTCAGAATGCCCAGATTTATGGCTTGATAGATAATGATCCTGGAATAATGATCCTGGATTGTTTTTCGCTCAATAGCCCTCAAGCAGCGTCTAAATTCACCATGAAGCTCCGCTCATTTTTCTCGGTTTTGGTCGCCAGTGTTCTGGTGCTGCTCTTGGTCGGTGCCAGCGGCTTTTACTGGCTTACAACTCGCAGTCCCCTTGCGCTCTTGCAAGGTGGATCTACAGATGGTCCCGCAGCAGCCATGTTTGTGTCCAAACAAGCTCCAGCCGTGGTGTCTTTGTTGGTGAATCCAGAGCGCTTGGAGGCATTTCGCCAAGTCGTCGCCGCTCCGGGTGACCGCCGTCAGTCTAGAGCTGAAATTGAGCAACTAAAGCAAAGTTTGCTCGCGAATACAGGTCTTGATTACAAGCAAGATGTGGAGCCTTGGCTAGGGGATGAAATCACTCTCGCTTTGACCTCGCTGGATGTCGATCGAGATCAAAAAACTGGGCAACAACCGGGCTACCTGTTGGCGATCGCCACTCAAAATCCAGAACGTAGTCGCGAGTTCTTGCAGTTGTTTTGGCAGAAACGGGCGACAACTGGCACAGAGCTGGTGTTTGAGCAGTACAAAGGCGTCAAGCTGATTTACGGCCAACCCGAAACAGCAGTGCTGCCCCAAAAGCCAGAAACTAAGCGGAAGAAAAATAAGCAGCAAGAACCTGATCCAGGACTCACAGCTCAGCCTGCAACCACTCTGGCAACGGCTGTGGTGGGCGATCGCTTTGTGTTGTTTGCGAATCAACCCAAGGTGTTGCGAGATGCGATCAACAACGTGCAAGCCGCTGAGCTGGGTTTGGGAAGTTCTCAAGCTTATCAGCAAGCGTTGCAGAGCTTCAAACAGCGACAAATCGGGTTAGCGTTTCTCAATTTGCCTCAGTTGGCGACTTGGTCAAGTCAGGGCTCGACAGCAGATGCGAATACTGAAGCGAAAAATTTGTATGAAAGTGTCGCGCTCGGTCTAGGATTAAGCCGCAAAGGGCTTTTGGCTGAAACCGCTTTCTTGGCCGCACCCGGTCAAACCTTACCTGCTGCTACTCCTACGCTATCTAAGCCAGCAGGAGCCTTAGAATACATTCCTGCTAGCAGCCCCATCGTCTCAGCAGGCACTGACTTGCAGCAGTTGTGGGAACAAATTTCTGAGGGCGTATCGGGTTACGAAACGCTAGCTCAATTAATTAATCAGCCGCTCAACAATCTACGGAATGCTTGGCAGCTTGATCTCCCCCAAGACATTTTTAGTTGGGTGCAAGGAGAATACGCTTTAGCTCTACTGCCACGTCCAGCACAGCAGCCCGACTGGGTTTTTGTGACTCAAAGAACCGAAGCTGCCACGACCGCGATCGCGAACCTGGATACTTTAGCCAAAGAGAAAGGCTTCAGCGTGGGACCATTAACCCTAGTTGATCGCCCAGTCTCCGCTTGGACTAAGTTAGGCTCCACTCCGCTCAAAGCCACTGGAAAGCTCAAAGCCACTGGAAAGGAGAATGGCAAAACTACTGGTATCCCCGTCACAAACGTGGTTGCGGCTGAGGTAGAAGGCGTTCATGCCACCGTAGGAAATTACGAGATCTTCGCAACTTCTGTGGAGGCGATGGAACAGGCGCTGCAAGCTACCAAAACTGCTCTAATCGACAGCCCTGGATTTAAGGCAGCGATCGCGGCTCTCCCTAAAGACAACGATGGCTACCTGTACCTAGATTGGGCGAATAGTCGCTCAATTTTAGAACAACAGCTTCCTTTCTTGCGCCTCGTGGAGCTAGCTAGCCAGCCTTTCTGGAACCAGTTGCGATCGCTCACCGTTACCAGCCTAGGAGGAGAATCTGGAGTGCGACGGAGTGAAGTCTTCCTCAACTTGAGCGCAACTGATAAAGCTTAAGCTTTAGCTTAGATGCTGAGGATGCCATCGGCGTTAAGAATCGCTACGATCAAAGGAGGAGATAACTCTCCCCGCTACGTGAAGAAAGCGGACTTTACTCCTTCGGGAGGTTTGCATGGTCAAGTTTGTATTGCGATCGCTGGTAGGCATCCTCGTATTTGTGATTGATACGTTCTACCGCGATCGCCCTTTCCAGCGCTTCTACGTTCTAGAAACTGTTGCGCGCGTCCCCTACTTCTCTTACTTGTCGGTCTTACACCTTTACGAAACGCTGGGTTGGTGGCGCAAAGCCGATTGGCTCAAGGTGCATTTTGCCGAAGCCTGGAATGAACTCCACCACTTGCTGATTATGGAATCTCTGGGTGGCAACCGTTGGTGGATCGATCGGTTCTTTGCCCAGCACACTGCTTTAATGTACTACTGGGTGATGGTGGGTCTGTATATGATCTCGCCGCGCTCAGCCTACTACATGATGGAGCAGATTGAAGGGCACGCCTTCCACACCTATGACCAGTTTGTAGAAGCCCATCAAGCTGAGCTACAAGCTCAACCCGCTCCTGCCATTGCGATCGCTTACTACCGTGATGGCGACCTCTACATGTTTGATGAGTTCCAGACCTGCACAAAGCCAGAGTCTCGACGGCCCTCTGTGGATAACCTGTACGATGTCTTCGTTAACATCCGCGACGACGAAGCCGAACATGTCAAGACAATGGTGGCTTGCCAGCAACTAGATGCCCAAACAGCTTTGAGAAGTCCTCACACGCTAGCCGCTGAGCAATTACCTCTAGAAGTGGAACTGGTGCTACCAACCGTAGCCCCTACACCTATTGCCACAGTTGAAAGTTAAACTCCCCCTCCCTAAACCTTCCCGGCTCTTTCCCTGGGGGAGAGGGAACTAGATGCTTGCTATTTCTGAAGCAGGAAGTGAGGTCAGATTTTGAGGCTGCGTAGGCAGCCTTTGTTTTTGTAGCCGCGATTTTAGTCGTCTTTAGTGGTCAGGCATCTTATTTATTTTGGTTTCGCCTTGGCCTTAGCTGGGCTAGATGGCTTGAAGTAAACTTTGTACATCTCATGGGCGATCGGTACCGCAGATACCGCCCCAAATCCGCCATTCTCTACCACAACTGCGATCGCAATTTGCGGATCTTTCACGGGGCCGTAACCTACATACACCGCGTTGTCTTCTTGCCCTGGCACTTCTGCTGTCCCCGTCTTGCCCGCAGTTAGCGGAATGGAGCCATCGTTGAGTTGCTTAGCCGTTCCCTGTTGTACCACGGCAATCAAGCCATTGCGAACTGTGGCAATAGTACCGGGAGACATCCCCACTTTTTCAGGCTGAGTGGCTGGAGTGTTTGTTTGGGAAGCGAGCAAATGGGGCTTGACTCGCAATCCTCCATTGGCGATCGCTGAATACATCACCGCCATTTCCACGGGTGTTGCTTGGACTAAACCTTGCCCGATCGACATACTCACAGTGTCACCCGCATACCAAGGTTCACCATACAGCTTTTCTTTTTGGGCTGGAGTAGGAGCCGCGCCATAGCCCGCTTTCTCAAAGCCCAACACCTCAGTTTCACCAATTCCCAACCGATGCGACCATTTGGAAATTTGCTCTGGCCCCGCCGATAGGCCCATTTGGTAGAAGAAGGTATTACTGCTCACCGCGAAGGCCTCTCGAAAGCCAATCACCCCATAGCCGCTGCCATGCTCATGGAACTGAAAGCCGCCCACGGTGATGTAGGACGAACTAACCAGAGTGGAATCTGGCGAAAATTTACCCGATTCCAGACCCGCCACTGCTGTGACTAATTTAAACGTGCTACCCGGTGGGTATCCCTGAAAAGCGCGATTCAGAAATGGTTTATCTTCTCCTTGTAACCGTTCCCACTCCTTAGAAGCGACTCTTCGGGTGAAAATATTGGGATCGAAGGTAGGACCACTTGCCAGCGCTAAAATTGCCCCGGTTTTTACATTCAGTGCTACCACAGCGCCCCGCCGCTTATTCAACGCCTTCTCTGCCGCTTTTTGTAGCTCTAAATCCAGCGTTAACTTGACAGATGAGCCTGCCTGAGTCGGAGAATTGCCGAGCAAACGTAGTTCCTTCCCGCCTGCATCTACCTCAATCAAACGCCCTCCCCAGACACCCTGCAACTGAGGTTGCAACAACCGCTCTAGTCCCATTTGCCCCACAATCATGCCCATTGGGTATTCAGGATTCGCTTTTAGGTCATCTGCGGTTGCCTCACCAATGTAACCCAAGAGATGAGCAGCTAAGTCGCCATTTGGGTAGTGGCGGGCTGATTCTGGTCGAATCTCCAAGCCTGGCAAATCCCCGATTTGCTCTGCCAGTCTAGTAAAAGCGTCGGGGCTGAGGTTTTGGCTAATCCGGACAGGCATCGTTGATTGATAGCCTGCTTTCTGGAGTTTCTTGAGAATTTCCGCAGCAGGCACATTCAAAACAGGTTCTAAGCGAGTGGCCCACTGTTGCCACTGAGCTTGAGTTTGGTATCTGGGCCAGAGGTAAACCGCCCGTGAAACTCGGTTGGCTGCTAAGAGTTTGCCTTTACGGTCTAGAAGATTGCCTCGGTCAGCAGGAATGGGGATTAAACGAATCCGATTTTGTTCGGCCAGCTGGCGATTTTGCTGCCCTTGGATTAACTGAAGTTGGGCCACGCGAAACATACATCCTGAGATCAAGGATGTCATCACAAGGGTTAACACAATGCCGCGACTGGTTCGCTCTTGGATGTTGTTAACAAAGCGGGTTGCAGAGGATGAAGAAAAGGAGAGTCCGGTAGCCATCTTGCCTGAACTAAATCGGTTGGTTGGGGGAGCTGATCAAAGACTGGTCGAGACTGCAACGAGTGGCGCAGGTCAGTTTGAGGGAGACAGCTAAAACTGATCCTGCTCCTGTTAACTTCCTAAATTCAGACTGCCTCATCCGGAATTTCGCTGACAAATCTAGAAAACTCAGGATATGCCTTGGCCCATTGGCTGAATCTCAGCAGTATTCTGCCTGCTAGAACAAGCCCAGAACCTGGAGCGAGAGAAAATTCGGGCTTGAGGTGTAGATAGGCCCCAAGAATTTTGATTATCTTGAAGTCTACGTGGGAATACTAAAGCTTACGAGGTCGGTCTTAGTTGGTAGACTCCTCTTAGTTGTACGAAAATTGCTAAACCGTAGTTGCATATTTGGATTTGGTTATGAGTCCTGTACTTAAAGTGGTTCAGCCTGTAGGTATTCTTGATGGCACTCAAGTCAATCATCTCCGGCAGGAAATCAATGATGCTGTAACAGCGGGTACCGATATTGTCTTGATTGACTTAGAAAATGTTACGTTTATGGACAGCTCTGGCTTAGGAGCTTTGGTGATCGCCCTAAAAACTATTCGGACTGCTGGGGGGAAACTGTTTCTTTGCTCGATTAATGACCAAGTTAAGATGCTGTTTCAATTAACCAGCATGGATCGAGTGTTCGAAATTTTCCCCAGCCGAGCTGAGTTTGATCAGGCAAATTTATTACCTAGTTAGACAAGCTAACGATTAGTTGTGGGAAGTTGTGGGCATTGCTGCGGTTAGCCGAAGTTGACTTGCAATAGCGACAAATCATCATCAAATGTTTCTTTGGTGCTGATAGCCCGCACTGATTTCAGCACTGAAGCTAGATCGTCATTATTGGCTTGATTCAAGTCGGTGAGTAAGCTGACGAAACCATCTAAGGTCCAAGTTTCGCCATCGGGTTGATTAATTTCGTAAATGCCATCGCTGAAGATGTAGAGAGTACTACCTGCTTCAACTTCACAGCGATCGCTGACATAGTGAGCGTCAGAAAACATCCCGATGGGTAAGCCTGGAGTTTTTAATTGTTGAGCTGGGGTACTTGGGTTAGAGTTACCTGCAAGCAAGATTGCTGGAGGATGGCCTGCGCTGGCGTACACTAACTGCCGCTTTGCTTGGTTATAGACGCCGTACCAAATGGTGAAATATCGTTCATTGTGTCCACTCATTTGAAAAGTGTCGTTCAAGCCGCTGAGCACTCTATCAGGCAAATAGAAGTTGACTCCAGGTAAGGATTGCGATCGCAGCAAATTGAGTACAGAGATTGACGGCAAGGCAGACCCTAAGCCGTGCCCGGATACATCTAGTAGATAAATTGCTAGATAGTCAGGGTCTAGCCAAAAATAGTCAAAACAGTCTCCTCCAAGCTGTCTGGAAGGGATAAAGCAGCTATTGATTGTGGGAGAGTCAGGGAGAGGAGGTGGTAACAGCGATCGCACATAATCTGCGGCTTCGGCTAACTCAGCTTCTAAAAGCTGCTTTTGTGTTTGTAAGTCTTGGGTAAGTTGATGCAAGCGTAGTCCTGCTCTGACTCGTGCTTTCAACTCATTCATTTCAATTGGCTTTGACAAAAAGTCATCTGCCCCGGAGTCTAGCCCTCTGACGCGATCCTCAACTTCTCCACGAGAAGTCAACAAAATAAAAAAGGTTGTGGACAAATCTGGGTTTGCCTTCACCTGACGGCATACTTCTAACCCATCTCGTCCCGGCATCATCCAATCGCAAATGATTAGAGCAGGACGGAGTTGTTTGGCTAACTCGCTTCCTTCATTGCCATTCCGCGCCAAAGCTACGTCATAGCCTTGGTTTTGTAGATTTCTTGTCAAAACCAATCGAATTACGGGATCATCATCTATGACTAAAATTCGAGGCATGGCGTATGAAATGATCAATCTTGTCAAGCATGGCAGCAGACGCAATTACTAGCAGCCATAGTCATAAAGCCTAGGAGGGCCAGATCATAGCCTGACACTAAGTCTTTCAATATTATGACAATATGCTCTACGCCATCATAAACCCATTATCTACTTATTAATGGCCTATCAGTTCTTAGAGGTCTAAAGTGCAACAAGAAAATCATTTACGTGTCAATACAGATCTCAATGAACTAGTACAAGTTCTTTCTTGGTTTGAAAAATTCAATCAACCGCAGATTCCTAGGGAAGTTTGGTTACAATGCCAAACAGCTTTAGCGGAAGGGCTGACTAACGCTATTCGACACGCTCATAAGCATCAGCCTGTAGAAACCCCGATTGATATTGAAGTAAAAACCTCGGCTGATACTCTAGAAATCCGCATTTGGGATCAAGGCCAACCTTTTGATCTCAATAGTAGGTTGGAGAAAACTACGAATACAGTTGACTTTATGGCTTCTAGTGGTCGTGGTCTACAGATTTTGAAGTCAGTTGCAGATCACATCAGCTATAGCGTTACAGAAGATAATCGTAACTGCTTATTGATTGTGAAACATTATGCAGCTACAAAACCTTGAGCTTTCTAACAACGCTAGAAAGCTGAAAAATTAGCGAGAGAGTTTGAAGTAATTTTTAGTCTCAATAAATTGGTTGAATACCAAGCAGCAAAATCACAATAGTAACTAAAAGTAACCAAGCTTATAGCCTTATCTCTATCACTGATTTTCTTGAGTAAATTTATCTATTTGAATTAAAGCTTCTTCAATTTCTGTTAGAAGCTGGGTTGAATCTTCCGACTTCTGCTGACGGGCTTGTTGCTCTATTTGGGCAGCTGCAACCTGCATTGTTTTTGCGCCTACATTTGCGCTAGCACCTTTAATGTGGTGTGCTGCTTGCTCAATTTCCCAGAAATTACTTTCTGCGATCGCTGTTTTGATCGCCTTTAAATGTACTTGAGTATCTTCAACAAAAATAGTGAGTAACTCCAACTCAAATTCATAGCTATTGTCAGACATTTGATGGAGGTGATCCCAATCTATAGGGGGCGTACATTTATCTAGTTCTGCCGAAAATTCTGAAGAACTAGCGCCTGATTGATCTTCCTGCAAAGTACCCTGACGTTTGACCGCAAGGATTTTTTGGCTCCATTCTTCTAGTTTGAGGGCTAGCTCATCTTTGCGAACGGGTTTATTTAAAACATCATTGACTCCTGCTGTTAAACACCTAGATTGCTCCTGCGGGGTTAGATCGGCAGTCATCGCCAGTATCACGATGGGGGTGCGATCGCCCGTCGCCGCGTCCAGTTCCAAGCGACGAATTGCTGCTGTTAAAGCGTAACCATCCATTCCTGGCATCTCACAGTTGGTGAGGACAATGTCATAATTCACCCCAGAGATCTGTTGCAGCGCCTCTTGCCCATTAGTACTCACATCAGCTGCGTAGCCCAAGCTTTTGAGTTGATACAAAGTTACTTTTTGATTAACTGGATTGTCCTCAACCAGTAAGATCTTTAGGCCAGACTCATTATTCATATTATTTCTTGCTGAGAGTTATTTCTAGGAAGTTTTAGTTTACTAAGACCTTTTCAAATTTTCTAAGATGTGACTTATCTGTTATGAATCTACAGACATTAGGCGCAGTTCGGAGTGTCCTCTTCTACGACCCCTGTGAGCCTCTGTAGCCTAAGGTTATCGCTCTGTAGGGTGTCACTTTGAAAGGCTCTGTTTAAATCAGAATGCCCGCTTCAGGTCTCAGAGCCATATTCATCCAGCAAGATTTGAGGTTCAGGTCACCTGATGATTTTAGTTATAATTAATACATCTAGCTACCGAAAAACTACTTTGAGCTTAGATGCCTCTGCTTAATCTCCTAGAAACCAGGCTGCTACAGCTATGAGGAGCATGAAACCAAGCCAAGTAGGGATGTGTAGTAACCCTAAAGTCTTTAGCGGCAGCAATACCAGAGCTTCAGACACCGTGAAGCCAGCAAACACTAAAATTACAATAATAAGTGCAAGCATAGATTTTTCGATGAAAGGGCACTTGAGTGATCAATGTTTCGTCAATACTTACGTAGCTTCAACCGGCTACATCTTGAAGTTGATACGAGTTGATGAGAAGGTGTTCCGAGAATGTTGATGCCAACTAGATTCAAACTGATAACGATCGGCTGCTTGCTGGGGCTGACAACCGCAACAGTAGCTCCTGCCTTAGCTGAGTCAGCCAATTTTGATACCTTAAACCTCTCTCCTGGATTTTCTCGTGCGGATGGAACTGTGAGGGGATTTACAGGCGGCTCCTACTCTTTGTCCTCTATTGCAAATCGCGATCGTGATGGTACTCGCTGTCTAGGGTTTGGCGATACTCAGCCCGACCACATTATGGTGTTGCAAAAGGATTTTTCTCAACTCCAGCTTAAGGTGGATACCCAAGGTAAAGACACTACCTTGGTAGTCAAGGGGCCAAACAACACGACTCTGTGTGGTGATGACACAGGTTCTAGTAAGGATGCCAGCATTAACGCCAGCAAGTGGCCTGCGGGAACTTATGAAGTTTGGGTTGGCACGTTTGATGCTAACGCTCGTTGGAAGTATACACTCACGGTACAACAATAGCTAAGGAGTTAAGGCCAGTGCTGATGTGGGTCAGAACGGCTTAGGTTTTAGGCGTTGTGCAGCTAAGGCCACTGAGAACGTTAAGATAGTGAGTGGCCTGTCTTGCCAATGAGGGTGTCCACTCGTGATAGCTACCCTAATCACTGACTTCCGCATTATTTTTGAGCGTGACCCAGCAGCTCGTAACTGGTTGGAAGTTCTATTTTGCTACCCAGGTCTGCAAGCATTACTTTTCCATCGGCCAGCTCATTGGCTCTACAAACTTGGGATTCCTTTCATTCCTCGGCTGATTTCTCACCTGGCTCGTTTTTTTACAGGGATTGAGATTCACCCAGGCGCGACGATTGGTAAGGGTGTTTTTATCGACCACGGTATGGGAGTTGTGGTAGGTGAAACGGCGATCGTGGGAGATTATGCTTTGATTTACCAAGGGGTAACCCTAGGCGGTACAGGTAAGGAAAGCGGTAAACGGCACCCAACCCTAGGCGAAAATGTGGTGGTCGGTGCGGGCGCTAAAGTTCTAGGCAATATCGAAATCGGCAGCAATGTCCGAATTGGGGCAGGTTCTGTGGTGCTGCGGGATGTGCCTTCAGATTGCACTGTAGTTGGAGTTCCTGGTCGGATTGTCTACCGGGCTGGTGAACGTGTCGGTCCCCTGGAGCATGGTCGCTTGCCAGACTCTGAAGCTGAGGTAATTCGGATTTTGGTCGATCGCATTGAAGTGATGGAGCAACAACTGCAACTCCTCCAAGGTCGGCAAGCTTTGACTAATAGCTATTATCAGAATGCGACACAGTCAGATTACGCGATCGCGGTTCCCGTTGGCCGCGCCGTGCCTGCTGACCCAGAGTACCCAAACCCAGAAACAGAAGCTGAAGGAACTCAGGTTGTACCCAGTTGCCGATTGCGTGACAAGGTAATTGAGCAGTTTTTGGATGGCAGTGGGATTTAGCTGCTTTCTAGGGATTGATGCTCTGAGCAGACCAAGCTTGGTTTTGATCTCTTTGATAGAGACAACGATTTTGTGGATCTCCACGCAGTTCTAGGTGATCTACCTGCTCTGGTTCTAGTAGGAGTAGACAGAAGTGAGGCAGGGGTTCTGTCGCATCGGGAGGCTGTGACGCAAAAGCCGCAGCCTCTTGTTTTGGCTGTCCTGGTGTTGGCCAAGTAAATTGTAGACGTGCGGCATCTGAAAGTTCTTGCCAAGCTGTTTTACGAGCTTGTTGCAACTCTATGCCTGGATGCTCAGCTCGCACTAAAGTGAGGACACCAGCAAGGCGAAATTGCTCTCTGGTCTTAACAAAATACCAGCAGGCTTCTGCTTTGGGATTCTGCTCAATTTGGCCTGTTTTCTCGCTGCGAGCGTTGGTGACAAACTTTAGTTGGTTTGTGGGATCAAGAAAGCCTCGGAACACAACTGTCCGGTTTGCAGGCTGGCCGTTGAGGTGTACTGTCGCTAGTTGCAAAAAACGAGCCTCAGGCTGGCTACGGTTGCGATGTAAAGCATGAGCAAGGGGCGATCGCCAAGGCGCAAAGGACATTACAAACTTTCTTTCTAACGCGACTTCAGGCTTTCCAGTATTACAGAGATTTAAGATCCTTCTTGCGGCTCTGGAAGTAATCCAACTTTAAGCCAGTGGACTGAAGTACGACTAGCTCAGACCAGTAGACGTATTGAGCTTGTCAGTTTGTAGTAGACCCAAGCATGGCAGTTTCAGGCGTCACTTGAGCGATTTTACTTTGACAAACCTGAGTACAAGTGTCTTATCCTTTAATTGATTTGAGCATGAATAGTGGTTAAAGCCAGTTTTTTAGCCCTTTAGACACTACATATAGACTATTGGATCAACTATATTTAGACTTAGGCCCAATAGTGAGATCTAAATCTATGGCTCAAGGTGTTGAACAGGTGAACAGTCAGCCTTCTAAAGCTATAACTGCTGCTAATCCTGTATTTTTCAGGTCTTACGGTCGTCGAGGCAGCAAAACCGACAATGAATTAGTAAATAGGCTGAATGCTAAAGTTCGCCAGATTTTGAAACACGCTCGGAGGCTTGCAGAAATAGATCCTCAAACTGAAGAAATCACAAAGCCACTAGACCATTACTCTAATGGGGTCATTTTTGAGCCTTTAGAGGACGACGGCCACCTACCTAATGACTCCAATCGAACTATCATCCTCAATTCAAAAGCTATTATTCAGCTAACCGAGAAAGTCCCTAAACCGTGGCTACCTATATCTCTCCTAGTTTTCTTATGCCATGAGGCGTCACACATCTCTCAAAGAGTTAAATATCGAGAAGATGTTCAACGTATGAAAGGAGTTGGCAAAGATATTGGGGAGAAGCGAATGGGAGAGCTGGATTTGAGAAGTGATTTTCTAGCAGCCCATACGTTAAGCCTATTTTTTATGTTGCACGATAGAAAAACTTATAACCGTAGAGAGTATGTTAGATGGTTTTATGAAGTGTGGCACAAAGTATGCAAAGCCATGCTTGATGCTTTTCCTGCTAGTCAACGAGAAGACAAACAGCAGCGAGTCTTTGGATACTTACTCATGTCAAACCTCATTAGCGATGCTTACCTTGGTAACTACCCATTAGAATTTGAAGCTGAGTTATGGCCTGTCTGGGGCGATTCTTTAGGCTGGCTATCGATATACAGTAACGGCAATTCTTTACTCTCAGGCAGTCCAGTTAATTCAAACCTAATGGAGCAAATACTAAACAATATCTCCACAGGAGAATATGACTTTGCTGCTGCGGGCATTAGAGAGCTATGGCGGCAACTACCAAGACGCTAATCTCAATCGTCCTGGCTTTCCTTTACAGATTTAGTGATCTATAGTGTTTGTTTTAGTAGTTGAAGCACTATATATAGCCACTTCCTCTCCTACGTTAGCGAGACTTCATTATCTATGGTTCGAGATCTAGAGCGGGTACGCCCAACCAGTCAATTTCCGGAAACAGCACCTACAGCCAATCCAGTTTTCTTTAGGACTTATAGCCGTAGAACTGATGGTCGGCGTGAAACCTGGGAACAAGTCTGCGATCGCACAATTGAAGGCATCGCCAAACTGGGTAAGCTCACTGACGCGGAAGTAGATTTGCTGCGGCGGATGCAGTACCAGATTAAGAGCTTGCCATCCGGTCGTTGGTTATGGATTGGGGGCACTGACTGGATCGAAAAACCAGAAAACTTTTCCGGCGCTTATAACTGCACCAGCACCAACGTCATCGACTGGCGAGCTTTTGGCTTAATGATGGATCTCGCCATGCAAGGATGCGGAACTGGGGCGATCTTAGAACCCAAATACATCGATCGCCTCCCTGCCATTCGTAACCGCTTGAATGTCACCGTTTCAGGCGAAATTGGCACTACCCCTGCTGATCAGCGTCGCAGCACCACAGATGTTCAGATTGAAGGCAACCAAGTTCAGATCAATGTCGGTGACAGCCGCCAAGGTTGGGTCAAGTCCTATCAGTCTTTGCTCGAACTCTCTAGCAGCGATCGCTTTTCTGGTGAAGTTCAAGTAGTTGTCAATCTCAGCGATGTCCGTCCGGCGGGTGAAACGCTAAAAGGCTTTGGTGGTGTTGCCAACCCGATCAAGTTACCCGAACTCTACGATCGCTGCGCTACCATCCTGAACCGAGCCGTCGGTCGCCAATTAAACTCCGTAGAATGCTGCTTGTTGATTGATGCTGCTGCGGTAACGATTGTCGCCGGAAACATTAGGCGCAGCGCGGGTATGCGTCAAGGGGATAGCAACGATGCAGAATTTGCAACAGCTAAGGACAATCTCTGGCAGCAAGATGCAGAGGGTAACTGGCGCATTGACCCCGAACGCGACGCTCTGCGGATGGCAAACCATACCAGAGTGTTTCACCGCCAACCTTCTGAGCAAGAGTGTATTGAGGCAGTTCGTAAGCAGTTCTACTCTGGGGAAGGCGCGATTCAATATGCTCCAGAAGCGATCGCCCGATCTAACTCTGACTTATTGCCTACACCAGAACTAAAAGCAGAATTCCTGCAAGTATATGAGCAGGGCGATATTAAACAGTGGATACAAAATCACTATCCTCAGATATCAATTGAGGAGATCGAGCACCGCTTAGGACGTTATGGTTTAAACCCATGCGGAGAGATCACGGGGGCCGACTTCCACTGCAACTTAGCAGAGGTACATCTTAATCAACTCGATCCTCACAATCCGCAAGAACAGGAAGAGGCTTTCACCGCTGGAGCGCTCTCTGTGGCGGCGCTGTTGAACCATCGATTTGTGGAAGAACGCTATCAATGGTCGCGGGAAGTTGACCCGATTGTGGGAGTCTCTTTCACGGGGCTGTTTGACTTCTTCGTCAGAGCCTTTGGCGTGGACTGGTTGCACTGGTGGGAAGCGGGTCGGCCCGATACTGTAGCTGGCTTAGAGTTTAAGCAGAAAGAGCAAGCTTATCTATCGCGCTGGAAAGAAATTGTGCATCAGGTGGTGTGGGAATACTGCGATCGCCACGGCATCAAGCGTCCTAACCGTTGCACTACTGTCCAGCCTTCCGGCACTAAGTCACTCCTGACAGGTGCATCTCCCGGTTGGCACCCGCCCAAAGCTCAGCGTTACATTCGGCGGATCACATTCCGTAAGAATGACCCCGTAGCGCTGGCTTGTATTGAGTACGGCTATAGTGTCGTGCCGTCTCAGTCGGATAAAGATGAGAATGGCAACCTACTCAACGATCCTTTTGACCCACGGGTGACAGAGTGGCTGGTCGAAATCCCGGTCGAGGTGCCTTGGGCCAACTTGCCAGGAGCCGATCAAATCGCGATCGAGAAGTTCTCCGCCGAAGCGCAGTTTGACTTCTACATGCAGGTGCAGACGCACTATACCGCTCATAACACCAGTGCCACGGTGGAGCTACGAGAAGATGAAGTTGAGCCTTTGGCCCGACGGATTTATCAGGCGATCGCGAATCAAGAAGGCTACATTAGTGCGGCTCTCTTGGCTCGATTTGATGCACCTTTCCCCCGTTTACCTTTCGAGAAGATCGATCAACAAACTTACGAACAGTTGCAGGAAGGGGTGCAGGCACGACGTAGAACTGATAACTTCTATACGGCCTTAAGCCGCTATGACTCTGGAGAGGCTACTGTTGAAGGCCCAGCGGGTTGCGACAGCGACAAATGCATGATGCCTGAGACAAAAAACTAGAGGAGCGTTACGCTAAGAGTGTTATTGCTGCTGTTAGTTTTGACAGAGCAAAAATCGCTTTTTTAATCTAGTTCCGTAAAAGGTTTAGCGTTAGGAGGACTTTCATGTTTGTTGATGAACTCACACCTATTTTCAAAGAATTAACTCGACAGCCAATGGCATTTCTAGGAGGATTGGTTTCTGGCGTTTTTCGGCTGAACTTGGCTGATGATCCAGTAAAAAGCTGGCTAGATCAACAAGCGGGGACTTCAACGTCTACTACTTTCAATCACAGCACTTCAAACGGTCGAAACAACGGTCCTCAATCCATTTCAATCGATTAGATTCATCAAGATTCCATAGAAAGAGAGTCAGATTTGGGTCTGGCTCTCTTTTTGCTATCTAAAATTAGAATTAAAAGCCTGCTAAGTACTCTGCCGAGTCAATAAGCTCCACAGAAAAAGGGCAATAACTGCGCCTAAAACTGCTAGGAAAATACCCCCTAAGGTGAGACTAGTTGCAACAAGTTGGAAAGTCCCGGTTTGTAAAAATACGCCTAAGCTACCGCCGATTAGAGCACCAATAATTCCTAAGAACATTGTGCCAACAATACCGCCACCTTGTCGACCTGGGGAAATGGCTTTAGCGATCGCCCCTACAAGTAACCCTAAAATGATCCAAGCAATAATATTCATAAGTTAAGGGATTTCTGAGAAATATTATTTTTATTAAATCAATTGAATTAACTAACACCTTAGCGACTGCAATTTTGAGGAGTATCCGCCAACAGATGTAATTTTGATCAGTGAAATTAGCGACTAAAAAGGAGTAGATACTAACACCTACTCCTAAGTTTCTTTGGAACGCCAATTTTTCTCTAATTGAGCTAGCTCAAACGTTAGGGATAAAAGCTTAACTGTGGCAATCCTAAAGTTTCATTCCAGCCCATCATCAAGTTCAGGCATTGGACTGCTTGTCCTGCTTGACCTTTCATCAAATTGTCGATCGCAGACATCACAATAATGCGATCGGTGCGTGAGTCTACCTCTACACCGATGTAACAGAGGTTAGTACCACTGGCCCACTTAGTTTGCGGATATACACCACTGGGCAATATTTTTACCCAAGGTGAGGAGCGGTAAAAAGCCATGTAAATTGTGAGTAAATCCTCACGCACTAGACCCGGATCTCGCAGCGTTGCATACACGGTAGACAAAATACCGCGAACCATCGGAATTAGGTGGGGCGTAAACTGCACTAACACTTCATGACCCGCCAAGTCACTACAGACCTCTTCAATTTCTGGGGTGTGGCGATGGCGTGCGACTCCATAGGCAGAGAGAGAGTTATCCGCTTCTGCCAAAAGGAGATTCGTCTTGGCTTGCCGCCCTCCACCAGAAGTGCCTGACTTGCCATCGATCACAGCAGTTTCAGGGACAATCAACCCTTGCTTCAATAAAGGAGAGAGAGCCAATAAGCTAGCTGTGGGATAACAACCTGGACAACCTACCAGTTGCGCCTCGGCAATGCGATCGCGATATAGCTCAGGCAATCCATACACTGCCGTTTCTGCGATCGCTTGATCGGTGCGGGTCTTCCCGTACCAATTCTCGTAGGTTTCTAAATTGGAAAATCGGTAGTCTGCGGATAGATCTAAGACCTTGCACCCTTTCTCCAACAATGTAGGTGCCATTTGACAGGCTAAGCCGTTCGGCAAAGACAAAAAGACAACCTGGCAGCGTTTAGCAATCTGATCGAGATCAATCGGTTCGATGACCAAGTCAACTCGATGGTTGAGATGGGGGTAAAGCTCAGCAAACGCCTGTCCAGCACTGCTCTCTCCACCCAAATAGACAAGTTCAACTCCTGGATGGTCAATCAGAAGCCGTACTAGCTGTACGCCGCCATAACCCGACGCGCCAATAATCCCAACGGGCACGCGTCCCACATCACCCATGATATTTGGCCTTTCTGAGGTTCAACAATAAACGCTTAACTTTTGCTGCATTGTAGTACCTAAAGTGTCAAGTTGGTGTGCATAATTGCTGTGATTTTTTCCAGAAGTTAGCGCTCCGGATCAGCCCGATCCGCTTTCGCTAATATTGAAGCTCTAGTATTAGAAGTTACTGCTTTGACAAGTCGATTCTGGCGGTTTACCTAAGCTTTTTGCAGCACTCTGCCGCGCTAAACGGATTACAATCGAAACATAAGTAGGCTTCAAAAAACTTTACGGTGTCGTTACTTTGAGTTTCTCTGTGAAATCGCCTCAAACCGCCTTAACCCAACCTTCCAAGTTTGATGCTATTGATGCTGCTCTGGCTGACCTCAAGGCAGGTCGTGCCATTGTCGTGGTCGATGATGAAAACCGGGAAAACGAGGGAGATGTCATTTGTGCAGCTCAATTTGCTACACCTGACATGATCAACTTCATGGCGGTGGAAGCGCGAGGATTGATTTGCTTGGCGATGACGGGCGATCGCCTTGATGAGTTGGACTTGCCTTTGATGGTTACGAACAACACCGATAGTAACCAGACCGCCTTTACGGTTAGCATTGATGCGTCGCCTCAGTTAGGGGTTAGCACTGGAATTTCGGCAGAGGATCGCGCTCGGACAATTCAAGTGGCTATCAACCCAGCTACTCACCCCGAAGACTTACGCCGCCCCGGACATATTTTTCCTATCCGAGCTAGAGAAGGTGGAGTACTGAAGCGCGCAGGTCATACCGAAGCAGCCGTTGACTTGGCTCGTTTGGCAGGGCTGTACCCTTCCGGCGTGATCTGCGAGATTCAAAATCCGGATGGCTCAATGGCTCGGTTGCCAGAACTAGTTGAATATGCCCGCACCCATCAGCTCAAAATTGTCAGCATTGCCGACCTGATCAGTTATCGCTTGCAGCATGAGCGCTTTGTAGGCCGAGAAACCATTGCGGAGCTGCCGACAGAATTTGGCAACTTCCAGATCTACGCTTACCGCAACGCCCTCGACAATTCGGAGCATGTGGCGATCGTTAAAGGTGACCCTAGCCAGTTCGGTGACAAAACGGTGATGGTGCGGATGCACTCGGAATGTTTAACGGGAGATGCTCTAGGTTCCCTCCGTTGTGATTGCCGGATGCAACTCCAAGCTGCCCTAAAAATGATTGAGAACGTGGGTCAGGGCGTCGTGGTTTATCTGCGGCAAGAAGGTCGAGGTATTGGCTTAATCAATAAGTTAAAGGCTTACTCGTTACAAGATTTAGGGCTAGATACCGTCGAAGCCAACGAGCGATTGGGCTTCCCTGCTGACCTACGAAATTATGGAGTAGGAGCGCAAATCCTGAATGACTTGGGCGTGAAGAAGATTTGTCTGGTGACCAACAACCCACGCAAGATTGCAGGATTAAAGGGTTATGGCTTAGAAGTAGCCGATCGCGTCCCCCTCTTAATTGAAGCGACTCCCTACAACTCTACTTATCTCGAAACCAAAGCCACCAAGCTAGGCCACATGCTATTGCAGACTTACTTGATGACGGTGGCGATTCATTGGCAAGAGCAGCCTAAGTCTGCCACGGAGCGTTACGAGCGTTTAGAGAAATTGCGGCACTTGGTAGATACCCATGACTTGTTGTTGCAGGAAGAAGCCCGTCCCGTTGCGATCGCCCTTTTTGGCAAACCTTCGCTTACGGTACATGTAGGTTTCGACCAAGCCAACGTAGCTGCTGCCGATTGGTATCATCAACCCACGCACCCTTATGTCCAAGCGATCGCCAGAATTCTGGATGATCTAGCTAGCTGGCCGCAAATTCAAAAACTTGAGTTTCTGATTTCTCCCGGATCTGACCCGTTCAAGAGCTTGCAAGTTCAGCTAGATCGCCACACGTTTGCTTTGAGTCAACTGCCTTCTGCGGTTTGTGAGCATCTAGAAACTCAAATCATTTATAGCTTCTCGGCAGATGCCGCTTCCTCTGCTGCCTAAAAGTGCTTAAAAGTTCTGCTTAAAGAAAGATTAGGAGATTAAATTCAGTGCATAGTTCGCTCAGCACCACTGGCACCTCAGCAATTCACGTTATTGGGGGAGGCTTGGCAGGGACCGAAGCGGCTTGGCAAATTGCTCAAGCTGGAATTCCCGTCGTTTTGCATGAGATGCGACCGGAGCGCTTAAGCCCAGCCCACCACAGTGAACACTTGGCCGAGCTGGTCTGTAGCAACTCTTTTGGTGCCCAATCCAGCGATCGCGCTGCGGGTCTCCTGCACGAAGAACTGCGCCGTTTGGGTTCCATCATCATTGGCAAAGCCGATGAACATGCAGTCCCCGCAGGTGGGGCTTTGGCAGTCGATCGCGGTCAGTTCAGCCAAAACCTGACGGAAACTCTGTCTAGTCACCCCCTAATCGAATTGAGTCGAGGCGAAATTCACGAATTTCCGGCTGAAGGCATCGCGGTTCTCACCACTGGCCCACTCACCAGTCCCGATCTGGCAGAAGCGTTGCGGCACTTCACGGGGTTGGAGTACATGAACTTCTTTGATGCAGCCAGTCCGATTGTGACCGGAGAATCGGTCAACTTCGACATCGCCTTTCGTGCCTCTCGCTACGATCGCGGCGAAGCTGCTTATCTGAACTGCCCCATGAACCGGGAGCAGTATCTCCACTTCTGGAAAGAGTTGTGCCAAGCGGAGCAAGCGGAACTCAAGGACTTCGATCGCGAAACCGCTAAATTCTTTGAGGGCTGTCTCCCGATTGAAGAAATGGCCAAACGAGGGGAAGACACTATGCGCTATGGCCCCCTCAAGCCTGTAGGCTTATTCGACTCCCGTAAAGGCGACTTCCGCGCCCCGGAGAACCAAACTCATCGGCCTTACGCGGTGATCCAACTGCGCCAAGAAGATAAAGCGGGACAGCTTTGGAATATGGTGGGCTTCCAAACCAATCTGCGCTGGGGTGAGCAGAAGCGAGTCTTTCGCTTGATTCCAGGACTGGAAAATGCTGAATTTGTCCGTATGGGCGTGATGCACCGCAATACGTTTATCAACGCCCCAGAGTTGCTATCGTCCACTTTGCAGTTCAAGCAACGGCAAACTCTACTTGCCGCAGGTCAGCTAGTCGGCACAGAAGGCTATACTGCTGCTGCTGCTGGCGGTTGGCTAGCAGGAACCAATGCCGCTCGCTTGGCTCGTGGTCTAGATCCGATCGCCCTACCTAGGACTACGATGATGGGTGCGTTGTTCGAGTTCATTAGCTCTGCTTCGCCCAAGCATTTCCAACCGATGCCGCCTAATTTTGGTATTTTACCTGAACTAGAAAAGCGCATCCGCAACAAGCAAGAGCGTTATGGTTGCTATCGCGATCGCGCCCTAGCTGATTTATCTGGTTGGGGCACACAACACCAAATTTCTCTCAACCAGTCAGAATGTTTGGCTAGCGTCTGAGATTCTAAGACTGAATTTTAAGAAATGAGCACTAGAGATGGAGCGCGATCGCCTCGTTTCGGCAGGGGGTTAGCTAAAAAGTGACCCCACTAACCTGAAAATCTGCTACTAGTAGTAGGTCGGTTTTTCTCCCTAATCTGGCTCTGCTTGCCCTAATTTGTGTGACGTTGATTCAGCCCCTCAACCTTAATAATCCTTGGGCTTGGCTAAATTTGGTCAAGTGGTTTAAGTGCGCTTTGGTTTTTAGCGTAGTTTTTAGCCTTTGGCTGAGTGGCCTAGCTGCCCCCACCTATGCAACTCCAACAGCACCGATCCAAGTTGCCCAAACGGTGGCTCAAACTGATGGAGCGCTGGAAACCTTACAGGAGCAGCAAAAACTAGTCGAGAAACAACGCTCTGAGATTCAGAAAGAGCGCGATCGCATTCAGAAGCAAGAAAAAGCTGCCAAGAATCGGATTGGTACTCTCCGCCAAAACTTGCAAGTGACCGATGTACAAATTAAAGACAATCAATATCGGTTGCAGTTAGCCAAAAAGCAACTCAAAGAATTGCAAGCGGATTTGGCGATCGCTGAACGTACTTACCAGAAAAGCCAATCGGCGGCAGTGGCTCGCTTACGATTTCTCCAGCGACAGCAGGGGGGCCAGGGTTGGGCAGTGCTGCTGCAAAGCCAAAACTTGAATGATTTTTTGGATCGTCGCTACCGACTGAGAAAGGTTTATCAAGCCGATCGCAATGGTTTAGCTAAGCTAACTGCGGAGTCACGAGATCTCGTAGCTCAAAAACAACAAGTGGAACAGAAAAAAAATCAGATTGCTCTCCTCGCCCAACAACTGTTAGTACAACAATCAGAGTTGCAAGCTCAATCTCGCTCAGAGCAGGAACTAGTAGAGCGCCTGCGTTCTGATCAATCGGCTTTAGAGGCCGCAGAAGCTCAACTAGCCCAGGATTCTGAGAGTTTAACTCAGCTAATTTTGCAGCGAGTGGCTGAGCAAAGAGCAAAAGAAGCTAAAGAAGCAGCCGCAGGTCAAGGCAGCATTGTGATCCGGGGTACAGGTCTGATGAGCATTCCCTCAGATGGCCCGATCACCAGTGGCTTTGGCTGGCGGACGCATCCGATTTTAGGCTACGAACGGTTTCACTCTGGAACTGATTTTGGGGCTGACTACGGCAGTACGATTCGGGCCGCTAACGCAGGGATTGTGATCTATGCAGGCTGGTATGGCGGTTATGGCAACGCTATTGTCATCGACCACGGCAACGACATCACCACGCTTTACGGGCATGCCAGCGAGCTTTATGTAGCAGAAGGACAGGTGGTACAGCGCGGACAGGCGATCGCATCCGTTGGTTCCACAGGACTCTCGACTGGGCCACACCTACACTTTGAAGTTCGCCAAGCTGGGGAACCTGTAGATCCGATGAACTATTTTTGACGCTTGAGCAGCTACCCCAAAAGACCAACCCTAAAAGACCAAAAGAAAAGAGCCTACCGTGAAGCAGGCTCTTTATTACTCTCTCTTACTTGAAGCTTGTTAGGTAAAACTTTGTTGCCGATTGTTTTAAAGCCGAAATCTTGGTCTCAGGTTTAAACAATAGAAATCTAGAGGTCGCCCCTTCTCGCTGCCAGCACGAAAATGACAGCAGGACCAGCAAGCATAATCAGCGCTACGAAGGTAAGTTGCGCGATCGCCTCGAAGTTGATGTTGCCAGCGAGACCAGACAGAAAATCCATTTCTCCTCCCGAATAACCCAATGAATTGTACCTTGGGTTAGAATGCCTGAGGCTAATTTTACCTGTCAACACCCGGTTTCTTTAAGGAAGTTTACAAAACTCTAAATACTTCCAGGCACGACAAAATTAGTCTACCATCTGCTTGCCTAAAAAACCGCTAAGCTCATTCAGTGGGCGGTAGTTTTAGCTTGGTAGTGATTTTGATTGACCACTTGCTCAAAATCGCCAGTCCCCCCATTAGACCAGTTTCTAGAGACTTTGTAGATTATGCCGACTTGGCGTTGTGTCAAATATTGTGGGGCTTGCTGTCATCTTGACCCTAGCGATCGCCCTGATTTAGATCAATATTTATCGGGAGACGAGCTAGCCCTTTATCTCAGCATGGTGGGGGAGGATGGTTGGTGCATTCACTTCGACCACAACAGTCGTGAATGCAGCGTTTATGACACTCGCCCTCGCTTCTGTCGGGTGCAAGCCGATGTGTTTCAAGATTTATACGATGTTGAGCCGGAAGAACTCAACGACTTTGCCATTGATTGCTGTGAGCAGCAAATTGAAGCGGTGTATGGCGATCGCAGTATAGAAATGCTGAAATTTGAGCGCGAGATTGGCGTGATTCATTGATCTTTCGGGTAACCCTGCGCATAATAATGAAAAGAAAATGAAAATGAATTGGCGCGTTACCTGTGCAATTATCCTCCCGCCCTACCAGCCTATCTGTCCCAATTTCGCCTGCTACCCAGTCCTTGATGCAGCAACTGAGTGAGCCAGAACCTGTTCACACAACTCTAATTGAAGAAGTGGAATTACCACAGCAGGCTAAGGCTCCGCGTATGTCTGAGGATCATCAGGAGCGTTGGCAAGGATTTGGGGTATTTTGCTCCACCTTCGTCACTATTTTTCTGGCAGAGTTAGGCGACAAAACGCAGGTAACGACGCTATTGATGAGTGCCGAATCTCAGTCGCCCTGGATTGTGTTTATGGGAGCGGCATTAGCCTTGATTACAACTAGTCTCCTAGGTGTGATTGTGGGGCGTTGGTTAGCAAATCGGCTCTCACCCAAAACTTTAGAAACGGCTGCGGGGGCGGCTCTGTTGTTGGTCTCTGTTTCCCTGCTATGGGATGTTGTGCATTTTTAGGATGTTGGCCCCAACAGATTAATTGCAAAGATTACTTTTGAAGACATTTCGACTATTTGCGATCGCGGCCCTGCAATTTCTTAAAACCTTATGGATTGGCACCTGCTCGGACTGAGTTTCATTACTATTTTCTTGTCAGAATTAGGCGACAAAAGTCAGGTCGCTGCGATCGCCCTCAGCGGTAGCTCCAAGTCTCCACGGGCTGTGTTTTTTGGAACGGCAGCAGCGTTGCTACTTGCTAGCTTACTAGGAGTTTTGCTGGGCCACGGGGCTGCTCATCTCTTGCCAACTCGACTGGTCAAGGCGATCGCGGCTTTAGGGTTTGCGGTGATGGCAGTGCGGCTGCTCTGGCCTAGTGCTGATTTACCCCCCGATGCTGAAGAGGTTTCCTGACTAATTGCTCTCAGGGTTTGTAGGCACCTAAAGCAAAAGCTCCCGATTGGTTCAGGAGCTTTTTTATGGCTAGAAATAGATTGTGCCCCTGCTATTGAAGCGGGTAGAACGTAACTAAACGCGATCGCGGTAGCAAAGATTTAGCAACAACCCACCGGAGACAAACTTGAGCAGTTCCAAAGCCCAGTAACTGCCGTGCAACTGGTTCATCCCAGCAGGGATGGCAATAGTAGTGTTAAACAAATCTAGTTCTAACCCTAGAGCGCTCATTTGAGGCGTGAGAGCGTAGGTATACATGAGCGCGATCGCCCCTAAGATGCCAGCCAGCAGCACCCCCGCATAGCCTTTGCGGCTGTAAACAGGTTGCATCTGACGCAGGACGAAAACCCCCGTCAACACCAAGGCAGAACAAAGTAATTCAATTCGGTTAAAAAGCCAAAAAATAGCGTATCCAGCAGCGGCAAATCCAGGTTGGTTCATCATGCCTGCTGCGTAGAGACTTGGCATAATCACCAAATCTAGAATAAGGCTACTGCTAAGCCAAAAAACTAGTGTAAAAACTACAACTGTTTGCCATCGAGGTCGCTGCATTACGGCATTGGGAGTGCTAAAACTATCTACGCTTGAATGCATAAGAATTCCTGGATGTACTTACCTTTAGCTTAGCGAATTTGGCTTCTTAGAAGTATGAAATAAATTGGAACTCTCTCCTGTAAAAGTAGACTGATTGCACTATAGAGTTTTAGCCGATTCAAAGCAGTAGCCCTGACGACAAGAACCGCTGAGTTGGTAACTCTCCAACTTCTACAGATAATAAATGTACTTGTCTGGTAAAAGGATACAAAACTAAATGAGTCTGACAGAAGGCTGCCAGACTCTTCAAGAGTAGTCAATCAGGAAGTTTGTTTCAAAGGTGGACCAAAGCCTGCAACTTGTCAGATCTGCGAAAGGTTACAACACCTCCTTAATCACTGGAATAACCTGTCACTCGTCTACTACAGCTTGTGAAATAGACTCTTAACTACCGCTTAAGATACTTCAGGTGAAGCACTTAATTTTCTGCAACAGGCTCTACAAAAGATCTGCTGATTGTAAGACAAGAAGAGCAAAAACCAATCACGAATTGATGAGTTATGAGATTGGCGATCTGCTTATGGCTTACAAGTACAGTTGCTTTTGTAAAGTCCGATCTAACATTGGAGAAAACATTCTGACTAGTGCAGGAGGCTAACCATTTCAGATCCTAGGAGTTATCAATTGGATTGAAGAAGAGGAGCTGTTTGGTGCCTGAATTCACAATAGCATTAGGGTCTAAAAAGGGTGGGCTATTTTGTAGAAATTCACGCCTGATTAAATTTAGAAACAACCCGTAAACAAACTAAATATTGGCCCTAAGTCCTTGCTGTTGGCTCGTCGCGCACGGCAACTCTGCTAACACCTGATCTACAACTGAAGTAGGGACAAAAGTAGAGACAAAGCCAGCTATCTGGAAATTGGTAATCTGGGTAGGAGATGTGGCGATGAAGGTAATGAAAAGGATGACGGCTAGGTTGGGGATTTTGTTGTCGGCTGCCGTGGCAACTTGGGGCATGAGCACGCCATTTAGTCAGGCTGTAACTCTAGCAGATGGTACGGTTTACTTTGCGCAACCACCCCGCTTATTGAAGGCCACGACCACGCAGAGCGCTACCTATGTTTGGGGAGCCACTTATTATTTCACCTTGGATGTGCCAGAAACTGCGGGGGAACCTCTACAGAAGGTGACGATCGCGCAGCGAGAAGGAATTGATGCCTTGCGCTACGACCTGAAAGACACCCAAGCTTTTGTGGGTGAACCTAGAGGCAAGAGACAAGCAGTGGCTTTAAGTGAAGTAATAGGCGATCGCAAAACGCGGACAGTTTCAGTGACATTCGATCCGCCGATCGCTCCGGGGCAAACTGTGACGGTAGGGCTGCGTCCGGTTCGTAATCCCAACATTAGCGGGGTCTACCTGTTTGGTGTCACAGCTTTTCCAGCAGGCGAAAAGGCGCATGGGCAATTTTTAGGCTTTGGCCGACTGCACTTTTATGAAGCGCGTGATGCTTGGTTTTTCCGCGATCGCTGGTTTCACTGAACTTTGGTTTCACTAGACCTGGTTTGATGGGCGGAGTTCATTTGATATAGGTTCGCTTGCTAAATAGGTTCGCTTGCTAAGCTGGGCGAATTAGACCAAGCTGGCACTTATAACTTCAATCTTGGCAGTGGTGCTCTCTCCCAAATTCGGGCTTAAAGAAACAGCAAGCTTCTTTCACCAATTCTCAGCTTTGTTGAATGCAGGGTTGCCTGTGCAGCAGAGCTTGAATCTGGCGGGTAAAGATTGTAGTGCGGCTTTTCTGCGCTCTCTCCAGCAAGCTAGTGTCAATGTTACTCAGGGACAGGACTTGGCGACGGCAATGACCCTAAAGCCACCCGTCTGGAGTCCATGGACTTTGACTTTGATTCAGATGGCGGAATATAGCGGTAGCTTAGCGGTGACTTGTCGCAAACTCGCGATCGCGGCTGAGCAACAGCAACGACGGGCACGGCTTTATCGCTCCGTGACTTTGGCAGGTGGGGCAACTGTGAGCAGTTTGCTGTTGCTGCTCGTGGTTTTGTCGCAAGGTAGTCGTAACTTTTTGGTTCAGCCTGGTTTTTGGATCACCGCAGGGCTGCTATTAGGTGGTGCCTATCTGCTTGGAACGCGATCGCTGACTCCAAGCTTGTATCGCTCTCTAGCGAGGTTGCCTGTCTTAAAGCCGCTCCTAGAAGCTCAAAGCATGTTGTATTTTACGGAGCTAGAGCTGCCTTTGAGCTGCGGAGTGCCGCTGTTAAGCGCTTTAGAGTTAATTCGCGATCGCATTCCTAACCCAGAACTTGCTAAAACCTTGGCGATCGCAAATCAACAGGTAGCGCGAGGACAAACCCTTAGCCGTAGCCTACAAGGCAAGATTCCGGCGATCGCGTTGCAAATGATTCGCACAGGTGAAGAAACTGGCAACTTAGACGAGATGCTGCAAAAACTTGCCGCTTACTACGAAGGAGAACTAGAGCTAAAGCTACGACAGCTTCAGGGAGTGTTGCGGCCCTTGAGCTTATTGGCAGGTGGGGCGTTTGTGCTGGTCTTGGGGATGCAAATGGTGCGATCGCTGCTTAACGCCTTGCCGAGTTGACTAGACTGGCTTGATCAACAAGTTTTTGAGCAATAAATTCTTATCCGCTAGATTTAACGGGCGATCGAAAAATTTTCCACCGCGACTAAACCGTAAAATCACCCGTCGGGGGAGACGGTACGCTACATTAGCAGTTGGAAGAGACGACATCAGCAAAAGAATTTCTCAATCATGGTAGAACGTCCCATCAAGAAGTCTGAACGTCAGGTTGCAGACAATCCCAGTAGTGATGCAGCAGAGTTCCAAGGATCGGAAGCTTCCGATTCGGGTACTCGCAACTCTGAAGAACGCGGTAGAAGTCGGCCTTCACGCGACAAAGCTGACAGAAACGATAAAGGCAGCGACAGAAGCGGCGATAGAGGTGGTGACAGAGGTAAAAGAAAAGGAAGAGGCAGAGATCAAGAGGACGATCGCGCCAGAACTCCGGTCAACCCTGCTTTGATGCGGGGGCCAAAACCTACTCAGTCTAAGCCGCCTGTGGTGCAACCAGAGCCAGAAGTAGAGGAAAATTCTACCGTTGAGGCAGATTCAGAAGTTGCAACTGAAAGTTAAGACTTGATTGATGGAGTTGAAGGTAGCTAGACCCACTTTCCAGGGGTAGCTGCCGACCAGCAAGGCTGAATGTTTGAGAAGCTCAGGAGGGTTTGAATGAGTAAACCGTTAAACGCTGCTCTCTCAGAAGAGATTGCTCAGCGGCTTAGTCACAAAGCCAAAACCTCCTTCGACAATGCTTACGAAGCAGCCTTGCTGATTCCAGGGGTGACTTATGTGCAAGGCTTTCTTGTGCTTCCAGGTATACCCTACAAACCAATGGAGCACTGCTGGCTAGAAGTGGAGGACGCGATCGTTGATCCCGCGCTACCTCACTTAAATCGAGCTCCTGAAGAGATTTGGTATTTTCCTGCTCACCGCTTGAGCGTCAAGAAATTAAAAGCTGCGATCGAAGAAGCCAAAGAAGATTATCCAGAGGACGATCCGCTGCCTGTGTATGGAGCCGCCCCCTATGAGTATTACGGGGATGCGATGTTAGGGGGCAAAGACTATCTGGAGGCGTTTCAGGCCGCAGAAGCGAAGTGTCACGAACTCAACCAGTCAGAGTTGGATCGCAATTAGCGTGCAATGAGCGATCGCCTCACCCTAACCAAACGTTGAACCATTCCAACCCCACATCGAGCCTCTAGCGTCGGAAAACTCAATATAGGTGCGATTGGCAGGAATCCCTAAAGCTTGCTCAATTTGTTGCGAGAAATCTTGGCTCATCGCTTTGGTTTGTGTCGGCCCCATTGTGCCTACGCTTTTAATCTCCACGTAGCATGTAGGGTCAGACGTACCTCCGAAAGTCATGGCGACTTCTGGCTCAAAAGCCGTCATCACATAAGACTCAGGCTTACCCGTATGTTTTGCTAGCCCAGCCGACAACTGCTTGAGCAAGCTGTCTACTTGAGACTTGGTTGGAGCAGAAATAGAAGTTTGAACCTTGATTAAAGGCATAGTAACAATATGAAAATTCTAAACTTCACTAGCTGATGAGCTGATTGTTTAGGCTAAGCCCAAGACTCAGCCCTCACAACCTCTTAGCAATCAAAGCGTTAGCCACCGTATTGCCAGCCTGTGCTCTCTAGCAAGAGAGGCTCGCCCTCACGGTGCGTGCCTGCTGCAATCACTTCACCCACATAAACTGTGTGATCGCCTTGTTCAACCGCACCGACCACTCGGCATTCCACAAATCCCAAAGCTTCGGAAATGATTGGGCAACCTGTTTCTCCGAGGTAAAACTCGACATCATCAAACTTGTTGCCCACTCGACGCTGCGGTTGAAAAAACTTTTGCGCCAAGTCCTTCTGTCCTGCTTCTAGGAAGCTCAGAGCGAAGACACCAGTGCTCTTGATCATGGCGTGAGAGCGGGAGTCTTGTTTGACACAGTTGACGACGAGAGGGGGCTTAAAGGAAGCCTGCATAACCCAACTGGCCGTAAAGCCGTTCACCTCTTCCCCTTCTTTGACTCCGCAAATGTAGATTCCGTGGGGGATTTTACGCAGGATTGTCTTTTTCGCTTGTTCGTCTAGCAAGGGTCTATACCTGATTGGCACTACATCGCTCAGTGTATTACAGACTCATGGGAGGAAAACCATAGCCCAGCCCTAATCCGACTAGAATCTTACTGGCGGAAGAGATGATCGTGCTCTGGATGGTAGAGCCGCGATCGCGCTTGAGTCGCTGTTAGAGCAGGGCTAATCACATAGAGCGTCGTCCGGATCAAATTCTCCTGTTGCGTTACCGCTGCCATTTCACTCAGCGGCACCACCCGAATTTTTTCATCAGGCCAGCCAACGCGAAAACAAATTGCCACAGGCGTATCCGCTGCATAATGCTCCATCAACTTTGCCTGAGACGCTTCCACATGGCGAGCGCTGAGGTAGAGACAAAGACTAGCCTTGTGCGCCGCCAAACCCGCTAACTCCTCCGCCTCCGGCACCTCAGTACGACCGCTAATCCGAGTCAAAATGATCGTCTGTACCAACCCTGGCACCGTTAACTCCACTTGTAGCTTTGCCGCCGCCGCCTGAAACGCACTAATCCCAGGAATCACCTCAAAAGGCACTTCCGCCTCCGCCAAAGCTTGCATCTGCTCATGCACCGCCCCATACAAACTAGGGTCGCCTGAATGCAATCGCACCACCGACTTTTGCGATCGCACCCGCTCAATCATCACAGGCAAAATTTCTTCCAGCGTCTTATTCGCCGTGCGAATCAACTCCGCATCCGCCCGCACCCCCTGCAAAATTTGTCGAGGCACCAAAGAATCCGCAAACAAAATCACATCCGCCTGCGCCAGCAACCTCTGCGCCTTAATCGTCAGCAACTCCGGATCACCCGGACCCGCCCCAACGATATACACAGCAGGTGCCAAACCAGATCCAGCCTGAGTTTCACCAAGCTGACTCACCCTAGAATTTGTATCAAACGTAGTCATAAATTCTGATTAAGTCTTGAATGTAGAGGGGCTTGAGTGGAGAGAAGTTAGCGTGGAGCCTCCCCATACGTGAAGTTACCTCTGGAGGGGGTCTGGGGGACGCAGCCATCCCTCAGCGGGGGCTTGGGGGCACTTGCCCCGAAAGGCTCGGTTCTAGAGCATAACCGTAAAGACTTGATAAAGCGATCGCCCCAGACCCCAATCTATCCGGATCAGCAATATCACCGTGGGATTAAGGAATGGTAGATGCACCCTGATTTAACCCTGGAAGCCATAAAGCTTCTGGGGTTTTTCTTGTTTGAGTCCCAAATTCAAGGCAGATGATCCGATTCCTGGCGTAACTTGCGATCGCTTTCCTGAACAGCCACCACATCAGGCAACGGCCGATGCAATCGGTAGAGCCAAAATAGACCAATCAGACCAATACTGATTTCCACCAAACTAATAATTTGAGCAATCCGCAGCGGGCCAATCATTAAGCTGTCTGTTCGTAGCCCCTCAATCCAGAAACGCCCCAAACTGTAGCTGACTAAATAAACCAAAAACAGCGTCCCCACCTTCAAAGCAGGTTTACCCCGCAACCCCCGAAAGAACAAGGTGATGAGAATCCCAAACACCATCAAGTTCCACAGAGACTCATAAAGAAACGTGGGATGAAAGTACGCCACATTCTCATATCCCACCGGACGTTGCTCAGAAGGAATAAACAGCTTCCACGGTAGATTAGTTGGTCGCCCAAACGCCTCCGAATTAAAGAAATTCCCCCAACGCCCGATCGCCTGTCCCAAAATCAGCGAAGGTGCCACCAAATCCGCCAACTGCCAAAACGAAACCCGTTTGACCTTAGCGAAAATCAGGCTCGCCACCAAGCCGCCCAAGATCGCGCCATGAATTGCGATGCCCCCCTTCCAGATAGCAATAATGTCTTCCGGTCGTTGGGCATATTCTTGCCACTGAAACAGCACGTAATACAGCCGAGCAGAAGGGATTGCAGCCACAACTAACCAAATAATCAGGTCGCCAATCAAATCGGGATCAACCTGGCGACGCTTGGCTAAGGCTTGGGATAAACTAACCCCAATCAGCACTGCAGAGGCAATTAAGAGGCCATACCAACGAATGGTGAGAGGTCCCAGCTCAACTAATACAGGGCCTGGAGACTTAAACTCAAAGGCCATAAGCCCATAGCAGCTACTCCAGAGATGGGACAAAATTGGCAGATCCAAGGGCATGAGAATTTAGGATTCAGCTACAAACTTGATTTTATCCGCCTGAGGGCAGAATCCAAGTTGAGCTGCGATTTCTCTAGCCCGAAACTTGGACTGCAAGAAGCATGAATTAAAAGCGCCGCTCAAGGCTACACAGGTCAATTGAGCTAGAATGGGAATCCTTGGGCCAACTGATTTAGCTACATCGAGGGCTGATCGTAGCTGCGTGAGTCAGGGCTGAGAAGCCAAAGTTCTACAATCAAAAGTTTGTCAAAATAGCAACTGCAATTATTGGCAACACTAGTCGCTCCTGAAATTGAGAAAACGCATGGATAGAATTTACTCCGATCAACCTGTGGCACAGGCTATCACTGCTAGTCAATCAGGAACTGCGACTCCGATGCCAGATGCGGCAGCTTCGCCTCCCCTCTTAGGTGCTTCGTTAGCAGAGCTAACGGAATGGGTGAAACAGCACCAACAACCTGCTTATCGAGGGCAACAGTTACACCAGTGGATTTACCAAAAAGGGGTGCGATCGCTGGACGAAATTTCAGTTTTTTCTAAACAGTGGCGTTCCACGGTCGCTGATGTGCCCATAGGACGCTCGACGTTGCATTACCGAGCCGCCGCCCCTGATGGCACCGTGAAGTTTCTACTGCGGCTGGCTGATGGTCAAATCATTGAAACCGTAGGCATTCCGACGGAAAAGCGGCTGACCGTTTGTGTGTCTTCGCAAGTCGGCTGTCCGATGGGTTGCGACTTCTGCGCTACAGGCAAGGGCGGCTTCCTCCGTAATCTGGAGCGGCACGAAATTATCGATCAAGTTTTGACAGTTCAAGCAGACTTTCAACAGCGAGTTAGCAATATTGTCTTCATGGGCATGGGTGAGCCTTTGCTCAATGTAGACAATGTTTTGAGTGCGCTGCGATCGCTCAACGAGGATGTTGGCATTGGTAAACGAGCTATGACCATCTCAACCGTAGGGATTCCAGGTCGCATTCGTCGTTTAGCAGCACACCAGCTACAAACCACTTTAGCCGTGAGCCTGCATGCTTCTAACCAAGTAGTCAGGGAGCAACTGATTCCGAGCGCAAAACAGTATCCTTTGCAAGACTTGCTGGCTGAGTGCCGTGAGTATGTGCAGCTCACTGGGCGACGGGTTACGTTTGAATACATCTTGTTGGGCGGGTTAAATGACTGCCCAGAACATGCGGTCGAACTGGCGGAACATCTACGAGGTTTTCAAAGCCACGTTAACTTAATTCCTTATAACCCAATTAGTGAAGTAGATTATCAACGCCCTAGCCCGCAGCGGATTCAGGCTTTTCTCAATGGCTTGAAACAGCATCATATTGCTGCGAGTGTGCGGCGATCGCGGGGTTTGGAAGCCGATGCCGCTTGTGGTCAATTACGGGCCAAAAAAGTAGGAGCGATCGCTTAAAATCACTCCTACTGTAGTGCTGCGATTGTAGTGCGGCAATCGCAAGTGCAACCTAATGGCGGGCGTAAATGCCAGGAGCATAGGCTTCGATTACTTTGCCTGTTAGTGTGCAGGTAATCATTAAATAATCACAAGTTTGGCATTGAGTTCGAGTCAAATGATCATCTGAAAGATGATGTCGTTCAGCATGACTACCGCAATTAGGGCAACGAACAACTTGTAGGGTTTCTAGAACACGCATTTTAAAACTCTCGCAGCTAGCTCAACAATTTATGGGTAATGGAGGAGAAGGTTCACGAATTAAACTCGTGATTCTAAAATTTTCGAAACAAAATGTATCGAAACTTACTAAATTAATCAGGAATTATGAGTGAAGAAGTCATCATCTCCTGACTCTTCTATTATGTTGGGATTTATCCGGATCAGCAATCAAGCTTTAGTTATATTTTAGATTTCAGACTTTGGGGATCGCCTACAGAGAGAGCGATCCCCAAAATGCAATTATTAGCTGAAAGCGTTGTTACCCTGTGCCTACCCAATACGAATTTTTTTGATAATGACAGAATTTATTAAGTGATTTTGAGAATTTTTTATGAGTTTTTACTTATATTTATGAACTTTCTTAATGGCTTTCCTGGGTGTCAGATAATATTCTATTAAGGAAAAACACAGACTATTGTTACCAAAATTACAAAAACCTTCTAACTAGATTTCACCAGATTTATCAGAAACTAATAGGATGCGCTTGGGGCATGGTTTTCCTAGAAAAAACAACTGCAAGAAACTGTAGAAGTACATATAGGTTCTAGATAAGTCAGCACAAATGCTTGACCTCTGAATTGCAAAACTCAGAGGCAAATTTAAAAGCGTGTATGAGCTTTGGGTTTATCCAACCTCAAAGCGATCGCGTCAAATAAAGCTACTATTAATCATTAAAACTAAATTAAGAAAATGCATCTTCCCTAGGTGGGATTGATAAATCGCAATTAAATATGACTTGCGCAGAGGCTATTTACCTAGTTCGTAATAAGTCACCAGGATTGGGGATGAAAGTAGTCATAGATTTTTTGGGCTAGTTGAGGGCCAATACCAGGAACTCTGGTGAGTTGTTCCGGCGTTGCTTCCCGAATGTAGTCAACAGAGCGAAAAGTAGCCAATAGTTCTTTTTGGCGATGATGCCCTAGCCCTGGAATATCTTCTAAGCAAGAGCGGCGCATGCGATCGCTGCGTTGCTGACGATGAAAGCTAACCGCAAACCGATGGGCCTCATCCCGAAGGCGACGTAACAGTTGGACTCCTGGTTGCTCTGCTTCAGTCGTTAAAGGTAAAGACTCCCCTGGCAGGAAAATTTCTTCTCGTTTTTTCGCCAGACTGACCACACGCAACTCTTCCAGCAAATTCAGCTCCCGCAGCACGCTAACCACAGCCGAAAGTTGACCTTTGCCTCCATCGATCATTACTAGGTCAGGCCAATCTGGATTGTCCACTCGTGACAACTGCGGGTCAGCCGCATATTTACGAAACCGCCGACGAATCACTTCTGCCATGCTGGCAAAGTCATCCGAGTGGCCCGTGGTCACAGTAGGATTTTTGATTTTGTAGTGCCGATAGTGTTGTTTGGCAGGTATGCCATCCACAAATACGACCTGGGAAGCAACAGCGTCGGAACCTTGAATATGAGAAATGTCATAGCCCTCGATCCGCCGAGGTAAGTCAGGTAAATCTAACACTTCGGCGAGATCTAACATGGCTTGGGCATTGCGATCCGCAAAGCGTTGAGTTCGAGCTAACTCATACTCCGCGTTGCGCTCCACCATTTCAACAAGCTCGGCTTTGGTTTGGCGTTGCGGCGCTACAATCGTGACCTTACGCCCTTTGCGATCGCTCAAGAACTCAGCCAGCATGTCGCTTTCTGGCAGTTCGTGCTGTACCAAAATCTCTGCGGGAATCTCGACTGCATCTACCGTTTGGTAATGTTCTTCCAGCACTCGTTCTAGAATCGCACCTGGTTCTCCAGATTGGGCATCCGCAACAAAGCCTAAGCGTCCTACTAAACGACCCGCCCGGATTTGAAACAGTTGAATGCAGGCATGCTGTTCATCGGTGGCCAGCGCGATCGCATCACGAGAAATCGTGTCATCGGGGAGTGCTACTTTCTGCTCTGCACCCAAAGATTTCAAGCCATTAATCTGGTCTCGGAGGCGAGCAGCTTGCTCGAAGTTCAAAGCCTCAGCCGCTTGATCCATTTGCGCCGTTAAGGTGTCAACTAGTTCCCCAGTGCGGCCTTGAAAGACCATCGCGACTTTCTGCACAGTTTTGCGATAGTCTTCTCCCGAAATCATTTGCTGGCAAACACCTGGGCAACGACCAATATCAAAATTGAGGCAAGGACGATCCTTAAACAGGGGTTGGGGTCGCTGCCGTAAGGGAAAAATTCGCTTCACGATATGCAAGGTGCTGCGGAGCAAATGAGTATCAACGTAGGGACCGTAAAACCGATCCTTCTCATTACCATGTCGCCGCTTGCGAGTGATAAAGATGCGGGGATAATCTTCTGACCAAGTAATGCAAAGGTAAGGATACTTTTTGTCATCTTTGAGCAGCACATTGAAATGTGGTTGGTGCTGCTTAATTAAGTTTGCTTCTAGCGCTAAGGCTTCAGCTTCCGTGTCTGTGACAATAAACTCGATTTCCGCAACCTGCCTCACCATCAACGCGATGCGAGGACTCAGCGACTGTAAATCGCGAAAATAGGAGCGCACCCGCGATCGCAGCTTTTTCGACTTGCCAATGTAGAGAATGCGATCGCTCACATCCCGCATGTAGTAGACTCCAGGCTCCGCTGGAATCTCTTTTAAACGGGTTTCAAGACGCTCAGGCTCTTTCAGCAGTGGCAGGACTTGAGAAGATAGGGTCACAGGCCGAATTAGAAAAGTAAACGAACTGGGAACTTTAGAGATACTGAAAGCAGCAGGGATGTTGTTCTAAGGAATTCTCAGCTGAGTGCTTTGGCTTCAATTCATCACTTCAGGACACGCACTCTTAGTACAGCTAATCTGAAAGAACTATTGACGCAGTTTCAGAGAACCAATTTTGTGCAGATAGCGTCTTAGAGCATTAAGGGTTGAGCTTCACTGTAGAGTATCTAGGAAGTATGGCTCTATATCTTTATTTTAGAATATCTAGAAATCTTAAGCGAATCCGCTGATTCACTCTCCACTCCGTAATGGCTATGATTGTGAATGTATTTATTAAGACTGTTAATTAAGTAGTAAAAATATGGAAATTGAAGAGTTTGAGTTACAAACTCGTAATGCTATTGATAAAATTCTAAATCAATTGCAAACGGCAACTCTCCTCATTGCAGAGTTGGAATCTCAAATTTCTGAAGCAGGTGCCTCAGTACAAACTTTGAGTCACTTAGTTGAAACTTTTGTCATAGAACAAAGATCTAAGTAAATCCAGATTTAGCAGTAAAAGCTCAGAGGGCCGAGTAGTGCAATTCCTCGGAAATCGCTTGTTTGAGTTGGTTGAGGTTGACAGGTTTGACTAAGTAGCGACGAGCCCCTAATCCTAAAGCCCGCCGTTGGTCAGCTTGAAAGGCAAATGCTGAAACGACAATCACAGGCACTTGGAATTCTTGTGGGCGCTGTTGCAGTTCTTCTAAAAGGGTGTAGCCGTCAATATCTGGCAGTTTCAGGTCTAAGAGCACAATATGCGGTTGAAATTGAGCGATCGTCGTAAAAAACTCAGCACCTTCGGCCAAAGTTAGCACGGTATAACCGCAGTAACTGAGATAGTCACTCAGCAGTTGACGATTTGAGTCATTATCCTCAATCAGTAAAATTCTTGTGCCGCCTTGTTCTAAGTCATCTGCATCCCGATTCATCCTTATCATTCCTTTTACCCAAGGCTACCCTAATCTTGAAACCAAATTTTAATGAGAAACTCTACAAGTCTCCAGGTTAAATTGGCTACATCTAATTTCGCAGCTTATAGTATCTGTCCTGACTTATTAAAGCAAGACTTAACTGACAGCAGCATTCAACCGATCGCAGAAAAGCTTAATTAAGATTAAAGTATTTAACTAACTCAATACTTAGTAGTGGTAAAAGTTATCTGAGCATAAAGCAGATATTAGTAAAGATTTTGTGGACTCACCCCACAACATTAAACCAGGAAGCGATCGCCCCCTGGTTTTGATGTTGACCGAATTAATGATTAAGCTGAGGCAGATTTGCTTAACTTACGCTTAGCTGCCCACATTCCACCAAGACTGAATAAGCCCAGTGCTAGCGAAGGCTCAGGAACTGACTCAGGAGTTGGCTTGGGTGGCAATTCACCTTGCAGCGAAACTTCGTAGTTGCCATTGTGAGAATTTGTACCATCTTTGGAGACGAGGCCAGAGTTGGTGGCGCTGTAGCTATACAGATACTGGCTAGCCTGTCCATTGTAATTCACTTTAACTAGCTCACTGGCTTGAATCGTACCGTCTAATCTTAATAGCGGTGCGGCATTGAAATGTCCAGCTAAACCAATATTAATCAATCCAGTTTTCTCGTCTTGATTGACATAGGAGATGTTGGGGTCACTAAATCTTTGCAACCCTCCAGCTAGGAGAAAGGTACTGAATTTAGTTGCGTCAGGTGTAACTCCATACTTCGTTAAAGTAGTGTTGAACCAGGTTGTTGCTAAGCTAGAGGAGTTGTAGAGCGAAGCGATCGCTGCGGTTTTCTGGTTAACAGTTGCGCTAGAACCAAGGATTGTGCGGATGCTAGTAACGTTACTGGCTCCCAACCAATCTACGGCGGTCAAGCTACTGAAGCTAATGTTTTTACCGTTGAGTTGGCCGTCTAGAGTCTTGACTTCGTTGTAGCCCAGAAAATTGCTGAAAGCGCTCAACGGGTTTACTGCTGTGCTGGGATAGAGAGAGCCAGCCTCACTATTAGAAAATAGTTCGACATTGCCGCCTGGAGCACTGCTATCACCATCTAATGCTGCCTGCACATTGTTGTTTAGGTCTACTACAGTTTGTCCGTTAACGACTGTGTAAGTTAGAAAGGAGGCGTTACCACCAACTGTTGCGTTGACGATAGATGCTGCGAATGCAGGAGCGCTAGCGATCGCACTGACAGTTGCGAACACGGAGGCTCCAACGAGTAGGCGTTTAATATTCTTCACCATGTTGTGTGTCTCCACAAGATTTCTAGATAGTGTTCGAGCCCTGGAGCACTATCTACAGGGCAGGTAGATCTGTGCGATCCAGAGCCAATAAGACTGATAAAACTCAAAGAGCAAGCACTACTTCGTAGTTTTACTTGAGTATTTTTTGTTACTGAATCAACGCCTAGTCTAGAGAATCTGAGTACTCAAATAGGTAAAGTTCGCTAAGATTTTGTCCAAGCTTGGATAAAGAATTGCTTGCAGTTTTGGTGATTTTTAATTTCTAACCCAGTAGGAATACAGAGGGCCAGTAGTTTCCCGGAAGCACATCGTTAGATTGATGCTGTTGAATTTTTTCAGCCTAGATAACCAGGAAAGCGTAAACGTCAAACTGCTTAGGATTTTGACCTATTTAACCTATTGGTACTACTTAGTAAGTAATCAGGAACTGGTTAGAGGTAAGGGTTGGTTTGTTAGTTAAAGTTGCGATCGCCACGGCTGAGCCAGCACCCGTGCCATCTACATCAAAGCTGAGAATTCCAGTACTGGTGTTGTAGAGGAAGTTAGCGCTGGTGCCAAGTGACGTGGGTGCAGCACTACTCACAAGAACTCCGGTGGAAGCGGTAGTAGCACTGAGAGGAATCCCTGCTCGTAAACCGCCCCCAAACCCTGCTTCCGAGATATGGAACGTGTCATCAGCCGCAAAGTCAGTGATTGTATCTCCACCGTGGGTCGAGGCTTTGTAGAGGAAAATATCGGCTCCCCCTCCACCTGTAAGGCGATCGCTGCCTGCTTGACCTGCAATCACGTTTACTGCTGCATTTCCCGCAATTACATCGTTGTTGGCTGTGCCTGTATAGATGGGTAAGTAGGCATAGCGGCTGAACAGACCTGTTTGTTCGCTCGTGGTATAGAACTCTGTATTACTCTCGCCAAAGGCGATCGCTTCTCCCTGAGCTTCGCTGGGCAAGGGGATTTCCATATTTGGTTGTCGCCCAAACAAGTTACTCCATGACTCGCCAGGAGTGCGCTGCCATAGAAAAGCGGTGTTGTATGTGCGCAGAATAAAGGTGGTGCGATCGCTGCTCAACGCTGCACCTGTGACCAAGCGATCGCTTAAGGTTGTTCTTTGAGAAACGTCGAAGGTGCCTACTAAGGTGAGAGTTGAGTTATTGGGATCTAAGCTGCGACTAAAAATCTTGCTTTGCCCAGTGGTGGGGAATAAATCCTTAGTGATAATTAACAGCTCTTGTCTATCTGAGTCAAAAATCATGGCCTCGCTATCAAAGGAACCACTGGGATAGGCGATCGGCAATGTCATTGCTACACTAGCTGACTGAGCGCTAGAACTCGGTTCATTTACTACATAGATCCTCTGGTTGGTGCGTGAACCTACACTTAAATTTTGGTTGTTGCCGAAGTCGCCAATAAATAGATACCTACCATTTGGAGCAGGTCCAGCGGTGATCTCTTCCCAGTCAACGTTAGTGGCTCCGGTAATATTGACTTGGCCGATCGCTTTGCCTCTGTTGTCTACTGCATAGATAGCCGCACTATTGCCCGAATCATTGTGGGTCCACCAAAAATCTCCCGCACCCCGTACTAACCCCGAAGACTCACTAAGGTTAGGAAACTTGCCAGTTGTGTAACCGTAGTAGCCGTTAGTCGGTGTAATGGAAGAAGTGGGAGGGGTCACGGTAATGGTGGCGGTGCCTGTCGCTGTCCCTCCATAGCCATCGCTGATCGTATAAGTGAAGCCATCCACACCGCTGAAGTTGGAGTTGGGGGTATAAGTCAACGTGCCGTTATTATTCTGCGTGACAGTGCCGTTGGCGGCTGAACCAAAACCAGTCACAGACAGGAGATCTTGGTTTTTATCACTGTCATTAGTTAGCACATTAAAGGTGGTAGCGGTGCCGAAATTAGTGACGAAAGCATCGTTACCTGTAACTGGCGCAGTATTGATGCCGTCGCGTCCTTCTTGTTTGCCATAGCGAGAAAAGTGATCAAACCCGCTAACAAAAGCGCCAACCGACACAGCTCCAGCCACATCAGAGTTATGGGCTAAGTAAAAACTTTCATTGAACAGGGTGCTAGGGTTGCGTTGTTCAAATCGTCCAAAGCGGAGAAAATGCTCGAATCCGCTGGTGAAAATACCTTGCGTGACTGCGGCAGCGACATCTGTATAAGTGGCTAAGTAGAAGTTGTTGTCGAACAAGATGCTAGGCTGGCGCTGTTCGAACTGCCCAAATTGCAAAAAGTGATTGAGGCCACTGCTAAAGATTCCTTGCGCGACTGCTGCGGCAACATCTGGATAGGTTTGTAAGTAAAACTGGTTGTTAAACAGAGGACTGGGGTTGCGTTGCTCGGCTCGTCCAAACTGCGAAAAATGGTCTAAACCACTACTGAAAATTCCCTGAGCAACTGCGACAGCGACATCTGTATAAGTGGCTAAGTAAAAGCTCTCGTCAAACAAAGTATTAATATCAATGCTCATAAACGTTAGCCTAATGTCGTGAATGCCAGCTTGTCAGAGGGATATGAGGTTTCTCAGCTTCCCTATCTTCATTAATTCAATGGGTAAAAGATGTGAAGTGAGCATCAATGCATCACAAAGAAACTAGTGAAAACACCAAAAATTCCTCGTCCATAACGACCTTAGTGTAAGGATTACGTACGAGGAATAGGTAAAGTTAGTGTAGATTTTTACAGGCTTGTGTGAAAAAGCTGTGAAAAACTTAGGTTTACTGAAGGGCTAGGCAGATTAGTCGGGTTGCGATCGCCCGTGGTTACTGTGTACTTAAAAAATCAGCGATTCTCGTAACAGCAGTTTCTAAAATCGCTGGCTCGTGAACTAAAGCAAATCGTACATAGCCTTCACCTGATTTACCAAAGCCTGCACCAGGAGAGGCAGCAACTCCTGTAGCCTCAACCATCTGGGTGCAGAACTCCATCGAACTTTGGCTCCAGCGCTCAGGTAGTTTGGCCCATACATACATCGTGGCAGTGGGCATAGGTACATGCCAGCCAATGCGATTGAGAGCCGTCACAAAAGCATTGCGTCTCTGCCGAAAGGTTTCTACAGTGACTTGAATACTTTCCTGAGGGCCTGTGAGAGCAGCGATCGCCCCATTCAAGATGCCTCGATATTGGTTGAAGTCTACAGCAGCCTTCACCTGACGTAAAGCCCGAATCAGCTCAGCATTGCCGATCGCATACCCAATCCGAAATCCACCCATGTTGTAGGACTTGGAAAGGGTAAAAAATTCGATAGATACGCTCTTGTCTGGGTCAGCTTGGAGTACGGAGGGTAAAGCTGTCCCATCAAACACTAGGTCAGCGTAGGGAAAGTCATGTACTAAAACCAGGTTGTGCTGTTGGCAGAAGGCGACTGCTTCTTGGAAAAATGAGAAGGGCGCGATCGCGGCAGTGGGGTTATGAGGATAGCTCAACACCATCATGCGAGACTGAGCCAAAACTGGAGCAGGGATATCTGCAAAAACAGGCAAAAAGTTGTTTTCAGCTAGCACAGGCATGGGATAAATTTGCCCACTGGCTAAATAAACTCCCCCTGCATGAGAGGGATAACCCGGATCTAGTAGGAGCGCAAAATCTCCGGGATCGAGCACTGCTAAAGGTAAATGAGCGGTGCCTTCTTGAGAGCCAACTAGGGGTAAAACTTCGGTTTCTGGGTCAACGGCTATACCAAACTTTTGTTGATACCAGGTAGCTGCGGCTTGGCGGAAAGCTTGAGTGCCATGAAACAGCAAATAACCGTGGGTACTGGTATCTGAGAGGGACTGAGCGATCGCCTCGACTACATGCTCAGCCGTAGGTAAATCAGAGGAGCCAAGCGACAAGTCAATCAAGTCTCGGCCTGCTGCTCTGGCTCTAGCTTTCGCCTGATCCATATCAGCAAACACATTGGATTGAAGGGGCGACAGACGCTTGGCAAATTGCATAATAACTTCGCTCTCAGCGATTGAGATCAATTCTGTTTGGCTAGCCATCTCAGGGCTGACGGCTAGGAATCGTAGGCTAGCTGCTGAGAGCTACTGATAACCCTACTTTGCCTACTTGGGGTCTACTTGGGCAAGTGAGTTTCGAGCAAGTCAATCAGCTTTTGTTTGCCAATGGCTCCCTCAATTGAAGCCACGACTTCCCCATCTCTAAGAAGGATTAACGCGGGTACTCCCTGAACTTGATACTTCGCCACGGTCTCAGGATTGGGATCTATTTCCATTTTGACAACTTTGAGGCGATCGCTGTAGTGAGTCGCTGCCCAATCCATCAAAGGAGCCGTGAGTCGGCAAGGCCCACACCAAGGAGCCCAAAAGTAAATGACCACAAGTTTGCTAGTCGGCTCAAGAGCGGTTGCTGCAAACTCAGCGTCTGAAATAGTAATTACACTGCCAGTCATGACGTTTCGATTCTAATAATTGCTTAACATTTTAAAACGAGGCCGACTGGTTAAGAATCAACTTGTAAATTCTTGGGAGCAAGTTAGAGTCTTTTTAGATCTCCTCTGGATTCTTCTTGCAAGCAGCGACAAACTGCGACTCTGGCTCCCCTTTCCTATTTGTTTGAAGTTTCACATTGTTTAGCCCCCTCAGTCCCCCAATTTATAGCCCTAGTGGGCATTCCAGAAAGGGGGAAGCGGATTCCAAGTTCCCCCCAGAATTGGGGGGTTAGGGGGGCTTGCAAGTAAGTTGGCAACACTATCTACAGAGTGTCTAACTGCTTTTTCAAGTCTTCCAATTCAGCATCAACGGCTGCATCTTTTGGTGCAGTAGCGGATGGGCTAGATGCAGGTAGTGTTTTCTGCTCAGGTGAAGCACCACCAATTAACTGAGCCTTCATTGCGGCAAGCTCGTCATCAACATCACTACCAGACTCTAACCTAGCAAATTGGCTTTCTAAGTCAGCGCCTGCTAACTCAGCGACGGCTTGAGAGCGAGCCTCCATTTGAAGCACTTTTTCTTCCATACGCTCAAAGGCACCCATTGCACTACCAGTGCTGAGATTGCCGACCACACCTTGCAATTGCTCATTAGCTTTTGCAGCCGCAGCACGAGCCTTGAGCATGTCTTTCTTGGTCTTCGCCTCAGAAATCTTGCTTTCTAAGCCAATCAGACTCCGCTTCAAGGTGTCAACTTGACCACTTTGTTGATCGAGTTGAGTCTTGAGAGTCGTAGCAGTTTCAGCGAAAGTTTTGCGACGCATCAGCGCTTCACGGGCTAAATTCTCATCGCCCTTTTGTAGTGCTAATTGAGCGCGTTGCTGCCAGTTATTAGATTCGGTTTGAGCCTGGTTGTATTGTTGCTGACTGCGCTTTTGGCTGGCGATCGCACTGGCAACGGCTTGACGCAACTGCACCAAGTCTTCTTGCATGTCCAGAATAGACTGCTCCAGAATCTTCTCTGGATCTTCCGCCTTGCTGACCATGTCGTTGACGTTGGATCTGACTACTCGGCTAATGCGGTCGAATAATCCCATGACTCTATCTTTCCTTCTAGGGTGTGTGAGGTGAGCAACGCAGGCTGCTTACCTAAGCCTGCCTGGAGTTCAAAGTTTTAGGACAAATTAAATTGAGGCTATGTCAATAGTCTTAACATATACTAGCTAAATCCTTCCTCAAGCCATAGCTAGAACGCTTCCTAGTGTTGGTGTGACTGATGAGAACTACACTAGCCGAAGGGTTAACTTCTGAAAGCCGAATCCTTCTGCTTCTACTTTTGGAGCGATCGCAAGCTTGGACTGGTTAAGTAAGTGACAGCCTCATTTTGGCACAAAGTCTAGCGGCTCGGAAAAGCTATAAGCAGTTCTCAAACATTAGTTACAACCTAGCGAGCTAGGGGGCTGCCGTGGTGATGCACCAAATACCATTCCTGGGCCATGCACTCAAAGATGTTAGTTGCCATTGATTGAGCCTGAACTCTCTGGCTGCCGACTACCTGAAATAACTTTTCGAGTACCACGACATACGCGATCGCGCCGTTGACCTCGCTGCTAATCACCTCCACCTCAATTTCGAGATAGCTAGTGTTTTTGAAAATTTTCTCCCAAGAACCACCAATGGCCTCCCAACCTCGTAGAGCTAGTCGTCCTGGATGAATGCAGAGGCTCCCTGTGCCTTTAGACCACACTGCCTGCATTGCTGCCATATCTTTCCGTTCAAAAGCTCGGTAAAAAGCTTGATTGGCTGCTAATACCGCCTGCTCGTCAGTCATACAACGCGCCGCCCTCGTAATTCCATATTCCTCCGTTCTGTATTACCTAGTTCTGGGTTGTCCAGTTCTGCCTCCCAGTTCTACCTCAATGTCATGACTCCCTTACTTAAGCGCTACTTTAACTGCTTGTTAACTTCCGTGAGCCTAGCAACCAAGCCGACTTTAAAGCGTTAGCGATCGCTGTAAGCAGCCTGCACAAACACCAATAGCGAGTCTGACGCAAAGATACGCAAACCTCAAGAATTTAGTTAAGTTGCAACGCAAACCGGAAACCTAACTAGAAACTAAGATTAGAATCAGGCAAAGCCATCTATTTCTTAACCCAGCTTAGTCTTGTGACTGTTAAACGATTTCTCCACCAAGCGACCTTAGCTCGTCGTTCTCATTTAACTGTTTTCATCCTTTCCGACGAAGCAGCTGCTTTTCAAGCTTATCGACATTTGCAATCTCACGGAATTTCTCCAGAGCATTTGGCGATCGTTGGTAAAGGGTATAGCAGTCCTGAGCGTGTAGGACTTTTGAAGCCAATGCAGATTGCCACTCGTAAAGCTCAAGCTCTGGCAATTTTCGCTGGAACCCTCGGCTCTGCTGTCGGATTTATCGGCACGCTATTCATCCATTTAGGTCTAGAGCTTGCCATCAGCCTTAATCTCCTACTCATAACCGTAGCGAGTGGTATCGTGAGCGGTTTTTGTGGCGCTGTGGTAGGAGCCTTACTCGGCCTACTAGGAGAAGGCAGCACATCTGGAATTTACCGCCACTATTTGAAGCAAGGGCGGTATCTTTTGATGATGGAAGGTTCCGAAAAATTGGTACGCCGGGGGCAAGAAATATTAAGTCATTACTCCACTTCCAAATCCTAATCGGTCAACGTTTAGGCGATTGAAGTAAATTCAGCATTGAAGCTGGATGAGTAATAAGAGCTTTGAGTTTTCAGTAACTCTTTGACCGTTGTCAGGATAAATTCTAGGCCAGCATCCTTAGCGATAAAAAAATCTGCCTCTGGGCAAAGCTGTCGGCCTAATTCCAGACTGTTTTTGCTGATGAATGCAGTAGCAAGAACCAAAATGGGTGGGTGGCTTAATCCCTGTTTAATTCGTTGAATAATTCCGCAGCCATCAATGTTTTCTTGATATTGGGTAGGTGGAATTGAGAAATCCACAATCACCAGATCATATTGAGAGATTTTAGGAATCAGCTCATTAATTGAGTGAAAAGTAGAAACTTCAAAATTACCCCTAAGGAATCGCTGCACTGAAAAACACCAGTGCTCGTCGTCATCTAGTATGGCAATTTTGTTCATTTAAACGGTCTAATCTAATGAGTTTGCAAAAGAGTTTTCCATAGCATTAGCTTCAAGGCTACGTAATGTCAACCATTCGTATCGTTTGTTTAAAGTTAGATCTGCGTCTCACTACCTACAACCTCGGCTTGGTAGTCTCCTGATTTACCCCCAGTTTTACTCAATAAACGAATTGACTCAATTTGGATCGATTTTTCCAAAGCTTTAGCCATGTCGTAGAGAGTCAAGGCTGTGACGGAGACAGCGGTTAAGGCTTCCATTTCTACTCCCGTTTCGGCTTTGGTTTTGACCTCTGCCCGAATTTGATAACCGGGTAGCTGAGGGTCAGGCGTAAGCCAAACTTCGACTTTATGTAGGGGTAGAGGATGGCAGAGCGGAATCAATTGCGCAGTTTGCTTAGCGGCCATAATCCCCGCTAGTCGGGCTGTGCTCACTACATCTCCCTTAGGCGCATTACCCGCTTGGATTGCTGCCAGCGTGTCGGGACGCATGCGGACTTGGCCCACCGCGATCGCTTGGCGGACTGTTGTCTTTTTAGTAGAAACATCTACCATCTGAGCCTGTCCTGCTGAGTCCAAATGGCTCAATGGCTGACTAGCGGCTGAATTTGGGCTTTCAGGGAAAAATGGTTGTGTCATTTGAGTGACTTGTGTTACTATAAATTCTTGTCGGGGGCTTGTAGCTCAGTGGACTAGAGCACGTGGCTACGGACCACGGTGTCGGGGGTTCGAATCCCTCCTAGCCCGTCAAAAAAGGGTAGGCTTAATTGCCTGCCCTCTAACTATTTTGGGGCGTTTGCTCAACTGCATAAAGATCGCGACCTCGACCCGAAGCGAATTTGAATGAGTAGGCTAGGTTTTTGCTAGATAGAGTGGCGAAAACGAGTAAACCTGCAAACGAGAGAATAGCACAAAAGCCGAATAAGCTCCGGTACCCAACCTGTTCGGCCACAGAACCGAAAATGGGGCCAGCGATCGCAATCCCAACATCAAAGCCACTCACACAGAGCGCTAAAACTTTAGCCCGCTCTTGTGGATGAGATCGATCTGCCATCAGGGCCACCATCATCGGAATCAGTGTGCCTGCCCCAGCACCTTCTATAAAACCCGCAATTAAGAAAACCTGAGCGCTATTTGCAGTCCATAGCAACAGCATGGACAGTGAGTAAAAAACAAGGCTCATACTGATAAATAGTCCACGTCCATAGCGATCGGAAGCTCGACCTGTGACGAGACGAATTCCAAAGCTGGCGATCGCAGCAGCCGTGTAAAAGAACCCAGCATTTAAGTCAACTTTAGCCTCAGCAATATACAGCGGCACAAAAGTGCTTAGCGTTCCAAATGCCAGACCAATCAGCAGCATCACTAACGCTGGGATGCGAATTCGAGGACTAAGTAGTAAACGCCAAAACTGATTGGATGAATGACTGGATATAGAGTTTTCATCAACGACGGGGCGATTCGGTTCGCGGACCTGCACTGCGCTGAGTAGACCAACAAAACCCAGTAGAGCCGATAAGAGGAATAAAGGGATATACCCTACCGCTGCTTGGATTAACCCACCTATAGCAGGGCCGAGTGCTACACCGATGGGGTTCACCAAGCTCATATAGCCCACTAACTCACCACGACTTTTCTGTGGCGAAAGATCAACGCTTAAAGCGCTATAGGCCGTCCCAAAAGCCGCAATGCTGATGCCATGAAAGGCTCGAACTGCAATCAACAGTGGGATGGAAGGGACGAACAAATAGCCGAGGGGAGCGATCGCCACAACGGCCATGCCAATCAACAAAACAACCTTGCGAGTGCGTTTATCGGCTAAATTTCCGAGCCAAGCGCGAGACAACAGCAAGCCAATGGCAAAGGCTCCCATCACAATGCCAATTTGTTGACTAGTACCACCGATCTCTTGCACATAGAGTGGCAGTGTTGGCAGCAAAGAAGCCAAACTACACCAAAATAGGAGCCCGGTGGCAAACAAAACTAATAAGTTGCGGCGAGGCTCAGGTGCTAAATCTGTAAAAGCTTTCAAAATATAGTCCTTCTACCAATCCGTAGTTGCCCACGCTGGAAACAGAGCAATAGCCCCTTCTCCATGATGTAGAAATTTGTTACATTTTGTCATCTACACTACAGATTGATTTATGGAAACTTGCCGTTGAGCGATCGCCTTGTAGGGAGGCTAAATATAGGAAGGCTAAATAGAAGACAAATAAAGGCTAAACAAAAGAAAAATCAGAGCGTTACGCCCTGATTAATACAGATGTATGGAGTTTCTAGATAAAGACAAAATTATGCAGCTTGGCGAGAAATGATCTTTTCAATAGTAGCCTGGGTCTGTTGGAGCAACTGTTCTCGGCTATCGGATGCCTGAATCAGTGGCGGAACCAAGTTGCGAGCCTGTAACGTCATGTGAAGCTGTAGATGGGCTACATACTCGCTAAAGTCTTCGCGAGAAGAATAATTGATTGACTGATGTAAATGCGACTCCAAAGCGTTCTCCTTCCCTAACTCTGCGCCATCAATCGACATCAAAGAAGTTATCATGCCGTTAAGCTGATCTTTGAACTCTGCAATGAAGTGTAACGCTTTTCACAATTATTTATTGAGTTGTTCTTGATTGAATTGGAAGCCTTGACTAACCCACACATCCTGACCGTAACTCTACCGTTTGAGCAACTTGATCTCAGTTCTCAGCCAGCGGCCTACTTGGAAGTGGGCACTGGTCCGACGCTGCTGCTGTTACATGGGTTTCTGGGTACAGGAGCTTGTTGGTTGCCTCTGATGGAGAAGCTGCGATCGCACTATCGCTGCATCAGCTTAGATTTACTGGGCTTTGGAGAATCGGGTAAGCCTGCCATTCGCTACGACATTGCGACAGAAATTGCTTTTGTGCGACAGGTGGTGGAAGCGCTGGGTTTAGGTTCTTGTTACATCATGGGGCATTCGTTCGGCGGCTGGGTGGCAGCGGCTTACGCCTTGCAGTATCCCGATGCAGTGAACGGTCTGGTTCTAGCAGCGGCAGCTGGAATTCGAGACGATAGCTTTTGTGGTCGCTACGATCATTTGCGTCCGCTGTTATGGCCTGTGCCTGTGGTTGACTGGGGCCTACGTTTAGTTAAACCGCTGGCGGGGTTAGTAGGCCAGCAAGCAGCGATCGCGCAACTTAGCTGGTTTCGTCAGGAACTGAAAGCTCAACCTGCGGCTCGTTCCTTTCTCTTAGATCGCCTGCGACCAGAAGATGCGATCGATACAGTGGAGCAACAGATTCATCAGTTGCAAGTGCCCACGTTAGTCATTACAGGCGATCGCGACGAGACTATCCCGTTGTGGCATAGCAAAACCTATGCGACGGAAATTCCAAAAGCTCAGCTGTCGATTATCCCGGAGGCTGACCACGCTTTGCCCCAAAAATACTTCAATGAAATGGCAGAGTTAGTATTGCAGTTTTTTGCTAACCCAACTGATGCCATTCCTTCGAGCCCCTCTACGTGTTCCGGTTTGAGTGACTGATATAAAGTGATGCGATCGCGAATCTACTGCGCTTCGCAATAGCCATTGAGGTCACTGACAAACCTACTTTCTTCCTGGGCCGTCTTTAACGCTATTTGAGTTGCAGACTGAGCTTTGGCTTGAATCTCCTTGGCTTGGGCCGCTCCAGCCCCTGTGGGTTGGGTCTGACGCAGACTGGCGACTGCATTCGCAATCTCGCGAGAAGATTGGGCCAAAGTTTGGTAAATTCTGGCAAAGTTAGTTTGAAATTCTTGCAACTTTGCATCCTGAACCTGTACCCCCTTGATCTCTTTGCTGAGTCCATCGAGATTGGTAGCTAGCTGATTCATCGCAGCAGGGTCATTGCCATTTACACCCGAACTCGCGAGAGTTTGTCCTTTATTAATAACGTCAATTAACTTGTTACACTGGACAACTTTACTTTCCCCACAACTAGTTGCCAAAAGGGCCATTGCAGTGGTGCCTAAAACCATAACTGCAAATCTAAAAAAACGGCGCATTCACACTCTCCTCACAAGTCTAGTCTGCCAAACCTAGCAATCAATAATCAGGCAATTGAAAGCTGCCTGAGATGATGCACCGTAGTCTTAAGACAACCCTAGATCTCTGTCAGTGTCAAGTTACACCGTCACGAAGCGATCGCAAATAGCTAGCAAAAAATAGGGGCACAACAACTGCGCCCCTAATCCAACTAAAGCATCTCTGCCAAGTCGCTTCACTAGCTTCCTAGCAACACCTGTTACACCATTTAAAAGGCAAAGGTTGTCCGAATCGTACCGATCACAATGTCATCGTTGGCACTGTTATGATCAGGTGCAGTTAGCCAGATGATGCCTGGAGTGATGGAAATATTGTCATTAACTTGATACTGGTAAAAGGCTTCTAGATGAAGTGAAGTATCTCGATCTTCCCCAAATGAGCCTGTGATTCCAGCAGGTAAGTTCGCAGCTAGGGCTAGAGCCGCCGGGGTTGTTCTGATATCTGCATTAACCACTTTAGGCTCCATCCCAACAATAATCCCTGCTAGATTGCCTTCCTTCCCTAAGTCGGGGAAAGCAAGGGTCACAGCCCAGTTGACAGTTTCAAAGTCGCCCCGCTCAAATAGTCCACCGACAGAACTGAGCGTGCGATTGAAAGTGTATCCTGCCCAACCACCCAGAACGAATTTCTGACTCAGTTGCCAAGAAAGTTCGACCCCGAACGAGTTGCTAATAATAGGAATCGTGCTGGTTAGACCTTCTAAGTTATCGTTATTGCCGAGAGAAGACTCTTCAAACGCACTGCTCAGGAAAGCTTGAGGGTTAGCGAGGTTACTACCAGTTCCAGTTTCCCGATTGTATGAATGTACAAAAGTCAGACCTACATTCAGGCGATCGCTAGGCTTGAATAGAAGCTGCGCCAACGCACCATAGGCACCATCAAATAAACCACTCTTTTCGCTTGGTTCTGCGGCATCACTTGCCAAGTAGCCCAGACTTAATTCCAGAGCATCACCAAACTCATGTCTAATGCCTAAGCCTGCTCCTTCAACTAAGTAGTAAATGGGGTGGCGCGTTCCAAACGCAGACAAAGCTCCCGTCGCACCATCTCCATCCAAAAAGTTCACGGTACTAGCAAAGTCATCAGCTGCTCCAGAGTTAGCAGCCAGCACAACTTCAGTGCTCTCTCCTACGGGGAAGCTATACAACAAGGCATCAAGACCAACATCGTTGTCAGATTCTCCTGCAAATGCTAAATCTCCCTCTGGCGTTAACGTTGTACTCGATAAAGCTTCCAGACCTTCAGCTTGCAGTCGAGTTCTAAGTAAATCGCGTCCTGTAAAGCTTGTTTCTAGATTTAACCGTGTGCGGTGCCCCAGTGCTGTGCTTCTATCTGCTTCTTGCCCCAACGCATTATCACCCGCAGCAATCCCTGCGACAGCAAAAACTGCTTCTCCCTCCAGCTTAGTGGTCGTCGAAAATTGGTTAGCTTCCAGTTCAGCAGTTCGAGCCTCTAAAGCATCCACTCGACCTCTTAAAGTAGCGAGTTCCGCAGAAAACTCTTCTTGAAGCCGCTGCAACGTTGCTAAATCTTCTTTGC
>NZ_CP116619.1:4751127-4857139 GCF_030409055.1 Trichocoleus desertorum NBK24
ATCAGTACCAAGTGTTGATTAAGCCCTCCCCCAATGGCATTCAGAAGATTTATCTGGATTCTTTAAGGGCACTGGGCATTCATCCAGAAGAGCATGATATTCGTTTTGTAGAGGATAACTGGGAGGATGCGGCAGTAGGAGCTTGGGGAGTTGGCTGGGAAGTCTGGCTAGATGGTATGGAAGTGACTCAGTTCACTTACTTTCAGCAGTGTGGTGGCATTGATTGCCATCCTGTTTCTGTTGAAATCACTTATGGCTTAGAACGGTTGACGATGTACCTGCAAGGGGTGAATTCAATTTTTGATATTCGCTGGAATGATAAGTTGACCTACGGGGATGTACACCTCCAAGGAGAAGTTGAGAACTCGACGTATAACTTTGAAGCATCAAACCCAGAATTGCTGTTTTCGCTGTTTGGACTCTACGCTGAGGAAGCGGAGCGGCTAATGCAGCAGGAATTGGTTTTGCCAGCATTTGACTATGTGTTGAAGTGCTCTCACACATTTAACTTGTTGGATGCTAGAGGAGTTATTTCTGTCACTGAGCGAACTCGGTACATCCTGAAGATTCGTAATCTGGCACGGCAGGTAGCTCAACTTTATTTGAGGCAGCGCGAGGCTATGGGCTTTCCACTGCTGGAATCGCAAGAGGCTGAAATGGCTTGATGTTTACTGAAGGCTGCTTTTAGAATCGAGAGCTTCTTTCAGTTGAGGAAGATTCTTAGGCTCTGAGGTAAGCTAACTAATCTTCAGTCATCTGCTGCCAGGATCGGTTACTTATAAATAGACCTGAAGAGCAATAGACCTGAAGTCGTTGCTGAAAACAAAAAATAGAGGGAACAAATGTCGGCTTTGAGTGAGTTCCTAGAACTAATTGCCGCTTGGTTTCGCAGTTTGGGTATTCCTGAACCTGTTGTGCATTGGGGGCATCCAGCCATGATGGGCATTGTCGTTGTGGCCATGGGTAGTGCTGTGGGCATCACTGGATGGCGAGGCCGATTAGCGTCTGATGCTACGATTGCAGGTCAAAATCGGAATGCCCATCCTAAGATTGCTGGTTGGATGTATTTGTTCATGGCTCTAGGGTTTACAGGGGGTGTTTTATCACTGGTGATGCAGCAACAACCCATTTTTGAAAGTCCTCATTTTTGGACAGGTCTATTACTGTTGAGTTTGCTGGGTGTTAATGGTCTGATTGCTTTAACAGGTTTTGGTGGCAGCAAGTCATTGCGTACGGTCCATGCCTTTGTGGGCAGCATAGCTTTAGTGTTGATGCTAGTTCATGCATTGCTGGGCTTGAATCTAGGGTTGTCAATTTAATCTAGGAATCAATTGATGACCCTATTAGGTGTCATTTTATGTTTTGCCTACATCCTGGGGCTGCTGTTCAGTGAAATTCCAGGTGGCGCTTATGTAATTTTAGGGCTGGGCATCGCAGCAGCCTTACTTGCTCGTCGGCGTTTTGTGGTTCCACAGGCGATCGCTCAACAGTTGCGGTTGCCAAAAGCTTGGCAAGTTAGATGGAATGCCAAAATTTGTCTAGCTGCTGGATTAGTTGGATTTTTGGCTAGCTTGTACTTGCAAGTTCGTACCCCCCAACCTGCATCCAATGATGTGAGCAAGTTGGTTGACTTTCCAACCGCTGCAACCGAACAGATTGTGACAGTTCAAGGCAAAGTGATTGCCTCCCCTCGGATGACTCGTAGTGGCCGAGCTCAGTTTTGGCTCAAAGCAAATCAAGTGAGCCAAGTGATTGCTCCAGAGAGAGCGAATTCTAGTCAGGCTGTGACTGGCAAGTTGTATGTCACGGTGCCGTTGTTGCAAGCAACTGGGTTGCGTTCTGGGCAGGCGATCGCGGTAACAGGAAAACTATACGAGCCGAAGCCTGCTCAAAACCCAGGGGAATTTGACTTTCGCGCTTATCTGGCGCAGGAAGGTGGATTTGCGGGTCTTAGCGGTCGCCAGATTAGCTTGCCACCCGATACATCTGTGTCGCAATGGGGTTGGTGGGCAATTCGGCAAAGGATCATTCAAACACAGGTACGCTGGTTGGGCAGTCCTGAAGGGCCGCTAGTTAGCGCTATGGTATTGGGAAGCCGTGCGGTTGATTTGCCTTATGACGTTAAGGATCAGTTTGCCAAAATTGGTTTAGCGCACGCGCTCGCCGCTTCTGGGTTTCAAACTTCGCTCATTTTAGGGTTGGTGCTGTCCCTAACTCGCCGTTTTTCAACCAAGGTGCAGATGATTTGGGGAACTGGGGCACTAGCTCTATTTGTGGGTTTGGTAGGTTTCCAACCAGCGGTGCTGCGAGCAGCTTTGATGGGATTTGGGGCGCTTATTGCTTTAGGGATGCAGCGAAAAATCAAGCCTTTGGGTTCGTTGTTGGTTGCAGCCACAGGTTTATTATTGTGGAACCCGCTGTGGATTTGGGACTTAGGATTCCAATTAAGCTTGTTGGCTACCCTGGGTTTGCTGGTTACTGTACCTCCTTTGGTAAAGCGGCTAGACTGGCTCCCACCTACGATCGCAACCCTAATGGCGGTGCCAATTGCCGCCTATCTATGGACCTTACCGCTTCAACTGTATGCTTTTGGTTTGGTCTCTCCTTACAGCATTCCGGTTAACTTTCTGACCACGCCGTTGATTGCGGTTATTAGTATTGGTGGTGTCCTTAGTGCTCTAGCTGCCTTGATTTGGCCTGTTGCGGGCAGTGCGATCGCATGGCTCCTTTACTACCCTACCCATGCGTTAATTGTTATTGTTGATTTCTTTAGCCGCTTACCAGGTAACTCGATTGCGGTAGGGACGATTTCTACACTACAACTTGTGGTCTTGTATGGTCTGGTGTGTCTGGCTTGGCTACAGACCTGGTGGCAGCGTCGCTGGTGGGCAGCAAGTCTGATTGCGGTTAGCTTAGTTGTAATGCCCGTTTGGTATAGCTACACCACTTTGTTTCGGGCGACCGTCCTAGCGACATCGGGAGAGCCGATTTTAGTGGTTCAGGATCAAAGTCGAGTTGGTTTGGTAAATAGTGGCAACGAAGCAACGGCTAGTTTAACCGTTTTACCGTTCCTGCAAAAGCAAGGAATTAATCAGATTGACTGGGCTGTAGCTACAGATACGGAGCGTAGTCGTCGTCAAGGTTGGTCTCAGATTGTCGAAAGGTTGCCAGTTAAAGCTTTGTATACAGGCGCTGTATCTACGGTCAGTTCTAGCGATCGCCAATCTGCTCAAACCCTTAACCAAGACGCTGCGTTCCCAAATTTGCCGCAGCAGCACCAACTTCTAACATCCAGCCAGACCATTCAGATTGGCTCTACGGTCGTGCAACCTATCAGTACGGATCTATCTGTTTGGGAGTTTAAGCTGCACAATCAGCCTTGGATCTGGTTGAGTCATCTTAAGAGCAGTGAACAAAATGCTTTAGTCGAGTCAGGTCAGTTAACTTCAGCCCAAGTGCTCTGGTGGACTGGAGAACCTTTGACTGACAACTTGTTAAAAGCCATCAAGCCTAAAATTGCGATCGCTTCTGCTGCTTCGGTTGACCCGAATACGATTGCTCAGCTTCAGCGCCGCAAAATTCAACTGTACTGGACTGGACGAGATGGTGCTTTGCAGTGGAAACCCGATCAAGGCTTAACTAGGACTCTAGAATCTACAGAAAACGAGGTACCTCTACTGTAAAATGAACAAATCGCTCTAAAATAAGTAGAGACTAAACCTCTGGAGAGGTGGCAGAGTGGTTGAATGCGGCAGACTCGAAATCTGTTTTGGGGCAACTCAACGGGGGTTCGAATCCCCCCCTCTCCGTTTCAGTTAGCCAAGCTAACCTTTGATTTGTTCAGGATGCGTCTACTCACTCAACTCAGCTTTTCTACGTTGAGTGTGGTTAAGTAGGGGTAAAAACTTGGGCAAGTTTTGGGCAGGAGTTGGGCATTGGGCAGATTTGATGAGGAGCTGACTAGAGCGAATCGGCAGCTAGATCGTGTGGCCATCCGAGGGCGTGGCAATAAGCTCTCAATTCGAGGAACGTTCCCGCCAAAGCCAGGGGATGGCAGCAAGCCAAAGTCTTACGAAATCTCGACGGGCAAGCCTGCCACAAGTGCTGGACTCAAGCAGGTCAGGGCGATCGCCCAAGAGATTGAAAGCCAACTCATTCGAGACAAGTTCGACTGGACACCTTTTCTGAAAGGAAAGGATAAGCCTGCTGAAACGGCGGGTGAGTGGATCGAGCGCTTTGAGGCAAACCACTGGAGCGTCACGCCTGCCACGCCAACGAAGCTGAACTCCTATCACAAAGACTATCGACTCAAGTTCAATCACTTACCGCTTGAGGAGCCCTTGACTGAGGAGTTGTTGAGGCGCGTGATTGTGGAGCGATCGAAGCCTGGAACTCGCAACCGGAAGGGCTATGCAATGGCTCTCGGCAAGTTGGCAGAGTTTGCTGGGATTGATCACAATCTTGATAAGTTGGGCAAAGGTTACTCTTCACTGAAGCCGCTAAATCCTCGCGATTTGCCTAGTGATGCGGAGATTAGGGCAACTCGGCAGAGGATTCGGAATCCGGCTTGGCAGTGGGTTTTTGATGCGATCGCCATCTACGGACTGAGGCCTCACGAGCTGTTTCGCCTGAGAACTGAGCGACTCGCAAAACATCCACCACTACTGGAAGTCGAGGACGAGACTAAAACAGGATGGCGACTTTGCTACCCAATGCCTGCTGATGACTGGAATGAGTTTGATATTCATGCGCTGAAGTTCCCGAACATCAAAATTGAGGGCAGAAATAACAATCAACTAGGGATGTCGATTTCACTGGGCTTTCGAGAGCAAGCGGTTGGCTTCCCGCCTTATGCGCTGCGGCATTGCTACGCCAGACGATGTGTTGAGATGGGATTGCCAGTCTACCTGGCGGCGAAGTCGATGGGGCATTCGGTGACGGTGCACGAAACGATTTATCGGGCTTGGATTGGCGAGGATACTGACCAACAAATTTACGATGCCATTATGGGCGATCGCATTAAAGCTTTCTCTGGTCCGGTGGAATAGCCAACAGCTTTTCAAATTCAGCCACATGCACTTGCCAGGTGGGGAGTTCTGATTCTGGGTCGCCAATGTTTCGGTAATGAGCACCATAGATTAGATCGCCTTTCTGATTAGTTGCCCGCATGCGCTCGGCCCGCTCAATCTCGGCCATGATGCGATCGCGGCTTACTCCTAGCAATGGGGCCGCTTTACCAGGGGATAGCCACAGTCCTCTAATGCCGTAAGTTTCCAGCACTCGGCTGAACCACTGCTGCTGGGCCTCAACTATTTCAAGCCGCTGATTTAGTTCAGCTAGGGTTAGCTTGGCGGTCATTTTCCCGAACCTCTTTCACTTGCTTGCGTAGGTCTCGAATCTCGGCCAGGGTTAGGTCTGGCTTTTGCTGGATTAATCGGTCAAGTTCCTGCTGGGTCATGGCGATCGCCCACCTGCGAGGGGTTTGAGTTTTTCGCGTGCCGCTGCACAATGCACCCTCAGGCTGTCCAAGTACCGCTTGAGCATGTCTTGGTCGTGCGCCAAGCTCATCACAGACGAATACCCTTTGAAGGGCAGGAAGTAATCCTCAATTCCTTTCAGGCAAAAGAGCGCGCCGTCAAAAGGCCTCAGGATTTCTGTGAGCTGCTTCTGTTCTTCAATCAGTCGCTGCTTGCGCTCCCACTTTTCGAGCCAAGGTCGGGGGAGGATGTCAGGGTTGCGATCGAGGATATAGACCTGCTCTAGAAAGTCGATTTTGTCTTCCCAGTTGCCTTTGAGAATCCAGCCATGTTCATTACGTTTGGCTGATTCCCACTTGATGAGCTGAATTTTGTATAAGTCCCAGAGTCTTTGGCGATGAGTGCGATCGGGACTGATGAGATACCAGCAACCTTCTACATGCTTGGCGATGTACTCTGGGCCGAATGTGCAGCCCAAAGAGTGGCTTGCCATAAACTCGCAGATGTCTCGCCAGAGCCGCACTTCCTCATAGCCCAACGGTTGCTCCCAGCGATCGCACAAGTCACGGCACCAAGCCTCACCGTCCTGCACATCCAAGCAATGAGCAGGCAGGCAGCCATAGTGGTGGCGATCGCCCGCAGCCGTGTAGATGATGTAAGCCCAGCCGCCACCAACGTAGATACAGATCTGCCAATTTTTGTAAGCAGAGCAGCATGAGAACGCTTTAGCATCTTCGATTCGTAGCGGCGAGGAAGAGACCATTACTCATTGCCTCCTCTGATCTTGTGCATCGCCTCAAACAAAAGCCGTCCTGACTGTCGGGCATCACAAGTGGGGTGGTGAACGGGTAACTCATCCTCCAGCCTTGGATATTTTTCTAAGGGGTTGAGTCCTGCCACCTGTAATACGGTCGCGATCTCCATCAATGGATATGGACCAGTCCAGCATCGATCCCGCCAATCATCCCGAACACATGCGGAGAGGAAATTGGCCTCCACAGGCCAACCGCAGTCAGCCCAGAGTGTTGCATTTTGAGTTCTCCAGCTCATCCATTTCTCCCAAAAAGCTTGTCGAACATCTTTGGAAGAATTGCAGTTAAGTCCAGGCAAATGAGGTTCGACGTTCTCTTGTATCCACTTGCGATCGCTGCCCGCTCCTACTGCCAAGTCGCTATCGCAGGCAAAATAACCGGAGTCGATTTCCCAGCCGCACTCATCAAGCACAACAAATCCGACTGCATATCCTTCTCCATGCAGGCCAACTGATTCGACATCAAAAACCATTACTGCAGGCATTGCGTATCAGCTCCAATAAATCCAATCTTTCTTGTTAGGAAAAGTTCTGGGAAGCAAGTTGCACCGCTGAACTTTGCCCCCTTGCGCCAAACATCTCAGGGTGTCGGAGATGGTTCTCTCCTTGAACCGCTGGAACTCAGGGAGCGATCGCAGCTCTGACGGTCTAAATGGCTTGCCAGGGTGCGATCGCAGGAACTTAGGAAGAGTGGTATCGAGGCCCATACTCAGAACGGAATGTCATCGTAATCGGGAAGGGTCGGATCGTAGATGCTGGGTGGAGGTGGCGGCGAAGGTCTCCACGGTTTCTCGTCGTTTCGAGTCTTGAAGGCCCGCTCACATTCCCAAGGGAAGTAGAACAAGTCAGGGGGAGTGATTGTCCAGGCTTCTAACCGCCAATGCCCCTGGTAGTCGGATTGAACCTGCCACTCGATTGGGATGAGCGATCGCCGATCAAAGCGAACAAGCGGGAAATAGTTGCTGTGCATGGCGCACCAAATTAATTTCCAGAGCATCACATCCACTCCAAAACATCACTCAAAGGAACGTCGGCATAGAGGGTTTGACCGTTGCGCTCATAGGCCACTCGCACATAGGTGACGGTGCCAGCGATCGCGCCAAATTGAGAATTGAACAGGATTTTGAGAGGTAGTTCTTCAGTCTTGGCTGGAGTTGCGATCGCCACCTCCACCTCTTCCGCTTTGTCATCAACAGGGGGCTGAACTGTAACCGCTTGAGAGCCAAAGGGCTTGAACTTATCGCAGCTGCCGTTCTCCTGTGCCCAATCGCGGGTAGCAGCGCAAGACCAGTTCTCACCTTTGGTGCCACAGGTGAACTCGCTGCCGTCGCCAACGAGATGCCGATGCTGGCAGCTCTTGCAGGATTGCTGAACCGGGAAAGCTTCAACGATGGGCTTGGGTTCAGAGAGTGGGTATCCAGGGTGAAGCATTTGCTTCTCGGGTGGCAGTGGGCAGCGCTCCAGATACTTTTTGTATTTGCGCTCCCAGGCTTGCCACGCTTCACGACGGCCTAAGGGATAGAAGCTGAACGCTGGGTGGGCTGTGCGCTCGACTGCGAACTGATTGCGGTATTTGTGGGTTGGGCGGTGCTCGACTCGCTCGGCAATTTGACCGTAGAGGCTGAACAATTCCTCTAGGCTGGGGATTTCTTCCTGGACTGGGGGCGATCGCCTCTCAGCAACTTCTTGAACGTGAGCGGCGGTAACTTTGCCGTTGGGGGCAGTTTCTACAGCTTCTTCCCAGGCTTCACGCTGCTGCTCTGGCTCCAGCTTGGCGAGGGGGCGAAGGTGGCTTTCTCGGATTTGTCCGATTTCCCCAATTGGGGAAATGTTGCGCTCAATTTTGGCGGCTTCCAATTCCCGGTAGAGCTGGGATTTGCTCTCGCCAAATTCGGCCATAACGCACTCGCGCCAACTGTTGTAACCGAGCGCTTTCCAGCCTTCACGCTCATGCAGGTCAAGTAAGAGTTTGCGAGTGTTTTCCAGGTGGCCTTTGATGGAATCAACGCAATCGCGGGCTTCTTGCTCAGCCATCATCACCACGGCTGGTGTGGGGGCTGTGGCTTCTAGCTCGCTTCTCAGGTCGCTGATTACTTCGTCTAGAGCGTCGGGTTGTGGAGTGGGGGCGATCGCCTGCTTCGGAACAAACTCAGCCCTAGTGCCAGTTAGAACCAACTCTCGCTTCCGATACTTAACCGACTGGCCAGCATAGCCGTTAGCAAAGCCGCCACCTTTGGCTACAGGAAGAGTTTTGTAGGTGTAAACAGGCTCAGTCCATTGCGATCGCTCAACAACCTGAGTGGCATTTACTTCTAAGGTTTTGAGACCTTTTGAGCAACTACCAGTCACAACCCATTCCCGACCGTCCCAATTAATTACGCCTTTGATTTTGTTTTCTGCAAGAGCCTGACAGGAGTTGAGTTCGCCAAAGCTCTCTAGTTCAACTTGACTAACCTCAAAAATCTCTCTGGATTCCTCTTCTGCCTCCTCAATGCCTGGGATGGTCATCTGGGGAGGCTGGTTAGCTGCGATCGCAGCCTCAACCTGGTCAATCACTTCCTTCGCATGGCTGAGAATACCTTCACTATCTGAATAGTCAAAGTCGTTCTCAGTTGGCTTGCCCCAGGAATTCTCCCCTTTGAAAATATCTACAGCCACGATGCCGCCATTGGGTATTGCCAGTGCAATGCCCCAGCCTCGATACTCTTCTGCGATGTCGCGAGGGTCAGAAAACTCCGTTGAGTCAGTGAAGTCATATTTGGCAAGGACGGATTCTGGCGTAACTGGAGCAATGACGGTGCAGCGCTTTAGAAAGCCGTTGTTGACCACGATCGCTAATCTGTGGATGCCATCGGCTGGGTAAATCTCGCGGTACTGCTCATCAATCTCCGCGATGGGAGGCAGCTTGATCTCACCCTCTACCTGGAGGTACGAGGTGCCATCTGAAGACGAACGCTCTTTGATTTCGCCTGTAGCTAACCGAGTTCGACCAAAGCTGGACTGCGGGAACTGCACGCGATCGCCAACCTTCAGCTCCAGAACTGGGGCTACCTCCTCTTCTGGCTCATGCGTAGGAGCTACTTCCTCAGTTGGGATAGATTCAGGACGTTCCACAAACTCCACGCCTGACGCAAGGATAGACATCACCATCCGATCGCCGTCTGGCAAAACTAGAAAATCTTTTCCGTAGCAAACATCAGGGCCGCTCTCTGTAATCGTTGCCAGCTTCCCTACATTGCGAGGGGCTTCTACGATGCGAACGCGATCGCCAACCTTCAGCTCACGGGCAGCAACTGGCTCAGACTTAGAGACCAATTTCTCAAGCATTTCTGGCTTAAACCGACCCTTGCCAGGTTCAAGGGCGATGCTATGAGCCAAATCTGGATCAACCTTGGTGACTACGGAAACTAAGCCCTGGCTATATCCCCGTTTCACTCGAACCCGATCGCCCACCCTCAGCTCAGAAGTCTCGATCGCAACTTCTTCTGCCTCTTGCTCCTCAGGGCTTTCCAACCGCTCTAGCCACTCGCGATAGAAGTATTGCTTCTCACCTGAATCGGTTTCTACGTTGACGATTGTTGCCCGCACTCTGCAAACAACCCCAGTTTTGCCAGTGAGGTGTTTCACATGGTCTGCCGCTTCAAGAATGCGAACGCGATCGCCCACTTTCAGGTCTCTGGCTCCGCCGGAAACCAGTGGTGTATGTGCCCGCTCTCCTGCATCTGAATCAGCTTCCTCACTCTGAGGATTGCTAGATTTCGTCTTACCAGTGTTTCGCTGATGCCCGACCTTTCCGCCAGATCGGGTGCCGCTAGTCCGGGATTGGCTTTCACTGCTTCCAGTGTTTTCTGGGCTGATGGGCTCAAGGGTCGTTGTCGTGCCATAGTCGTCCATTGTTCGTAACTCCAAAATTGTTGTGGTGTGCGGTGATGAGGGACTAACGGTGCCTGTCAACCTCATCGGCTATGTGGCCCATCCAGGCGAGTAGGCCGAAAACTGAAACAAGCAAAATCACGATCGCGAGGGTTAGGGCAGTGATGATGGCGAGGATCATGCGGCTTTTTCCTCCTTGCGTTGGACTGCGGCGATCGCGGCTCTAGCGGCATTGAGGTATCCGGGTGAGGGCTGCTTATCAACCTCCTGACCTGGCCTGTAAAGCTGCTGAACCTGTGCCTGCAACTTTTTGGGTACCATTGCCCAGTGTTTTGGGCACATGAGGTATTTGGGTTCAACTGGGCGATCGCACCCAACCACATGGCAGGTGTGCTCCACAGTTTCTGCTTCTGGCTCATCAGGTGACTCGTCGAGGGCGATCGTGCCTTTGATGGTCAGGTCCTTGATTGAGTAGCGCTGAGGAAACAACGGCAGCGGATAGGGCTTGCCTGTTTTGGGGTCAGTGGGACTTTGCACCCACATCACGTCGGCCATGATGCCGTCTAAGCCCCAAGGCGTTTCGCAGATGTAGCCGAGCCATCCAGGCTTTGCAGAGTGAGTAACGGCGGGGTAGCTACTCACTTCACACCTCCCTGAACTGTGCGATCGCCCATCCACTCTCGGCAGGATTGCTCCCACCAAAATTGCTCGGATTCGTAGCGCAGGTATCCGCCATCGGCCCAGTTCTTGGCGGCGGTGTAAATGGTGTTTGGGGCGCGATCGCTAAACTCTGCACTCAGCTGCTGCTTGGTGTAGCGGCGACCTGGATTCCGTACCAAGAATTTGTAAATTGCATACCGAGTAGAGTTGCGGCTTAGTGGCTTCACTTCGCACCTCCCACTCGTGCCTGACGGATGGTGACGCTGAGCCGTCCGGGCTTGCTCATGCCTAGCTCTGCGGGGGCGGTACCAGGGTGAATCTTCATCACGCCGTGGTAGGCCATGCGAGACGCTCCAGCCATGATGAACACGTCACCCGATCGCATTTCAAAATCGATGTAGGGCTGATTCTTGCTCTCGCAGTTGCCCAGGCGGAAGGTGCAGGAATCACCCAGCGCAACGGTGACGATCGGACTGCCACAATCCAGCAGCGCCTGATCCTCGCTCTTGTCTTGGTGCATGCCCAGCTTGGCTTCTGGTGAGTACCAGTTAACGATCGCGGTATCGGGTTCGTAGTAGGGCTGGAAGCGGCGGTGCTTGTAGGCAGCGGCCAGGGCGCGAGTGTAGACGAACAGCAACCGAGCTGGCATTTCGCGTTTGGGTTCGCTGTACTGGTAGGGCTCCCAGTGGTAGCCGAGGCAGCACACTTGAACACTGAGGGGGAGGCGCTCTCCGAAAGGTAGCCGGGGAGTGGTGAAGCCGCCTTTGCACCAAAACCGCAGCCACTCCAGCAGTTCTTGCTGAGCGTCAAGGTCTAGCCAGTCGGGGAGAAGCCAAGCGTCAGGGGCGATCTCGTGCTTTTCCCGTTGCTCTGAGATGAGGCTTAACTGACTCACGCTGCACCTCCCACTAGCTGTTGAGTTTTCAGTAGCTTCAGTAGGCGCTCTAGCTCTTCATCCTCCAGGTGGTGAGTGCTTCGCACCTTGAATTCACCCTCCACGAAGCAATCCAACTCAGCCTGACTCCAGCCCAAGCAGCGTTGAACCACATCAATCTCTGCAAGGATTTCACTGGTATCAGTGAGTGACATCGACAGCCCAAGTCCGCCAAACAGGCTCTGTAAGTCCGCAAGGGATTGAAGCTTGGGAGGCTCAGGAGCGATCGCCGCTTGAACTGGCTGCGGTGGAATGGGTGGTAATTCCCCAATTGGGGAAACGCTTGGAGCTGGAGATGGGACATTCCCCAACTCAATGCCCAACTCTTGTGCCCGCTTGAGAATGGCGGGAGAGAGGGGCCTGCCTGCTGCCTTCGCTGCGATCGCCATGCCTCGAATCCGCTCAGCTTCCTCGTCAGCGGTGGTTGGGACACCGAAGGGGTTGTGATTGGCGAGAGTTGGCGGCTCTGCTGCAACTGGGGCGATCGCGACTGGGTTGGAGGCTTGCCGCTCTAGATGCTGATGCATCTCCTGTAACATCAACTCAATCTCCCCCCACAGCGCACCCTGGATGCGCTTGGTGATCCACCGCTGACCATCGCCGTACTCGTGAGAGTGATTGAGCTTTTTCAGGTGACGGCAGCAGGCTTCGACCAACTCAGGCAGGAAGTCTGTCCAACCGGGGCCAACCCAAACGTGGCCTAAGCCGAGGGGAATGAGTTGCGGGTATTTGTGGCCTGGATGCTGGCAGCGCTCGGCGAAATGGTCGCGCGGTTTTTCAATTTTTGAAAAATTTGGCGACAGCGCGGCGGCGGAAAACTGATCCTCTGCAACCTGCGACGCTTCGACCAAAGTGGAATTAACAGGAACCTGCTTCTCAACAGGTGGGGTAGCGCTTACCTCTTCCGGTTCGGAAGGATCGGATCGAAGCGAAGCGAAATCCTCACGCCCGCTCGCGCTCTTATTGTGAGTAGGCTTTGTAGTAGGTTTTGTAGATATAGAAAGAATCTGCGAATTTTCAAGATTCAGAACCTGCGAATTTTGCAGATTGGATTCTTTAAATTTTGCAGATTCCATTCTTGAATCTTTCAAGTTTCCATTCTGCAAAAAGTCCAGAAAGGATTCTGCGAGTTTTTCAGAATCGATTCTGAAATGTAGGGTTGGAGCGCCGTTAACTTTTTTGATTTTCAGCTCCAAAACACCCATTTTTTGGAGCTGGCGGCTGTGCTTCCTGACCTTGTATTCAGCCAGGTGAATTTCCTCTTCCCATTCGGGGTAGGTCTTGTAAAACCACCCTTCAGGGTCTTTTGTGCGATCGCTCCAATAAATGCACTGAGACAGCAGCAGAGCGCATTCTAGGCTGCGTGTGTAGCTGATGTAGGGGGCAGGAATGGTTAGGGTGTTAGCCTGCCCTGCAAACGTTTTAATCAGGTGACTGATTTCGGAGTAAAGCTTCATAACTTCACCTCCGTTTGGGCTGCGATCGCGCCATCAATCCGTTTAAACTCAACCACCCGGAGCCAAGGGTTGGATTCCCAGGGATAAGTTTTGCCGTTGATGGAATCCCAAAGCGAACGGAAAGACCACACAGGGGAAGAGAAGCCATACTCTTTGCCCTGATAGTCAAACCACCTTCTAAAGTTGGGGTTGATGTCAGGTGAGGGGTTTTCAAATGCAACCCCTTCAGCGATCGCATCTTCCTCGCTGATGTCTTGCAATCGCTCCACTCGTACCTGAGCTACTTCTAGAGTGATGCGACCAACCTTACGGGGCATGTGGATTGAGGGTTTCCATCTTGGGCCTTCAGGGTCTGCTTGGCACAAGATCCCCATTTCTCCATCCGCTCGATACCAGACCTCGATTGGATAGCCATCCAGCTCTATGAGTCGCGCACCGTCATAGGCGAGTTCTCCGCTGGCAGTTGGCTGGACAGGCGACCAAGTCTCACGTACCCACAGGCGATCGCCCGCCTTCCCATAAGGACAAGGGATAGAGGCGAGGCAACCAGTGTTGGCGCAAATAATTTGAGCCTCTTTGCCGTCCGTCTCAAAGTCATCCCAATTTTTGGTTGACCAAGAAGGCAGCTTTATAACTCGCCTCGTCTGGGTCTTGGGATTTTCGCCCCTCAATATCGCTCGAACCATTGCGCCTGAGAACAGGATGGGGCGCTCCTTGATAGCTGTAGGAGTGCTCATGACTGCACCTCTGACACACTTGCCGCTCTTACGCCTTCAACAGCGTTCAGATAGGCTTCTAGCCATGCTTTAGCAGCGATCGCGCTAGTGGCTGAATAGTCGCTTGGCGTATCGTCTGTGGGATAAACCGTGATGTCGTGCTCAATGCCGTCTGGTTGGCGACTGATGTGATGGAAAGCAGTCCAGTCGGGACGAGCAGCGATCGCCTCTTGCACTGCATATTCAATCACTGCGAGGCTTTGAGGGTCGTTGCCGTGGTTGTAGACTCTGCACCATTTATTGCAGCCTACGAGCTGGAGCCAGTTCATATCTGAGGGCTGCGAGGATGACCAGGGAAGGCACCGATCGCCCTCTAATAGGCACCAACGGTCTAGGAGTTCAGCTAGCATTGGCTAACTCCTCAGCTAGGCTGTATCGGTCGTAGTGGCCGCAGTGGGTTTGACGAAGAATGCCGCGATCGCAAAGCCTCTGGCAGATTGCTAGGATTTCTGCGGATGAAAGGTGCTTAAGGCGGACACCGATCGCGATCTTGAGTTGCCCGACGGTGAGTGCTCCTCTGCCACCTGTACTGCTGATGAGGAAGCTCACAATGGCTTCTTCTTCCTCGCCGACGTTGATACCGAAGAGCTGCTTGGCTAGTGTTTCGTCCCCCACCAAGACCTGTTTGACTCCTAGGTGAACTTTGGCGATCGCGGTGGCACAGATTGAGCAGAGGTAGCGATCGGGCCATGAGCCGCGACGGGTTCTGGTTTTGACCACGACACGAGTGGGAGCAAAGGTTGGGTTTCCTCCCTTGAGACAGCAGAGGCAGCAAATACCGCTCTGATTTTTGGTTGCTAACTTGAATCGAGAGGCGCTGAAGTGGAGAAGTCTGAGTTGCTCGATTAGGCTGCTCATGCGACACCTCGCACGGCTTCAACCTCTAGGAGTCCTGCTGATTGGAGGGTGGCGATCGCCTCGTCATGCTGCCCAGCCTGCAACTCGTTCTCTAGCCAGGATGGAAGCTGAGTGTAGTACTCATTTGGCTCCATGTAGAAGGCGAAGTAGCTGTAGAGATCAAGTGCTGCTTTGTCTAGCTGGTTGAGCTGGGCGAAGGTGCCACGTATGGGGCGGAATAGGCGGTTATTGAGCTTCTTGGCTGGCTCTGGTGATGAGGAGCCGAGGTGCTTGGCGTGGATTTCGGCAACTGTGGCGATCTCGCCTTGGGTGAGCTGGAGGGGATGGGCGATCGCGCTGTGAACGAACTCAGCCTCGTAGCAGGTAAGCCCTCCGAGGGGCTGTAGCATCTGCAACTGTCGGACATGTTGCGGAACTGGTACACTTTGCTTTGTGGTTGATCTTGGTCGTGGCGATTGCTTGAGAATTGGGCGATCGCTTGACCGCTTAGACTTAAGCTTCATAATTTAGTTAGTCCGGTTTCTTAGTGGTTACTTGGACTGAAAGGCAGCTCTAAGCCGTAGGAAGTGAAGAGCTGCCTTTTCAATTGAGCTGTTGCCGCGACCATCAGTTGAAGCCCTCAATGAATTTGGTAACTTCTGCTGTGGTCGAGAGATGACCCGCCATCATAAGACTCGCTCCAGGTAGAATGCCTGGATGATCGACGGTTTCTGGATGCTTGGTTAGGTCGCTGAATAGAGAGGCAAGTGCGTCTGTCGTATTGCCCTCCCGTGCGTACTCCAAGGCTCTTTCCTTGGTCCATACCATGTGCTCTTGCCTGGTCATGATGCAAGCTGCTCCTGCTTAGGCTCTGTTTGCTCCTGCTTTTCAAGAGCTTCAATGCCGAGGGGAATTACCTTGCTTAGGAAGTCGCGCAGTTCAATGCCTCTCTGGATTGCAGCGATTCTGGCTTGCTGATGCACCGTCTCAAGTACTTCTGGTCTTTTGTACATGGGTTGTCACTGATGACATTGCTAAAATTGTAATCCGTCATTATTGACGGGTCAAGAGTGACTATTGTCAGGTAGCAATACTGACTACTGTCCGTCACCAGTGACGTTAATCTGATAGAGATATTCGAAAACAGATATTTGGTAGTGGTAATGCGGACTCGGAATCCCCGGTTTAGTGAGCAGGGGGTAAGACGATTAGGGCAGATGATTCGAGCAGCCAGGAAATCAAAGGGCTGGTCGCTTGAATACTTTGCAAATGTGATTGACTTTACGGAAGCTACTACCAGAAGGCTTGAAAAGGGGCAGATTGACCGCCCTCAGTGGGATTTGGTCAATGCGATCGCCTTGCTAGGGATTATTCGCAACCCTGCGACCGATCTGCCATTCACCGCTAACGAATTGATGCTCATTGCCTGTGAAGTTATCGACTCACAAACAGGACAGTACAGGGACAGCTCTATGGCATCTCAACCACCTAGCTTCGTAGCATTTCTGCGCTCTTGGATGGAGCGTCACGGCATTAGTCAGGGACAGCTAGAGCAGATGGTTCAAGAGCGAGAGCTTCCCATTCAGGCATTGCATGAGATTCAAGCGGGCAGGGTTCCAATCGAAGACTATGAGATTTTTGTAATTGGTGGCTGCTTTGCTGAAACAGGCGAAACTTACGAGTTTGAGCAACTGAGGGCGATCGCAGGCCCAGCGCCCCAAAAACAAACCCCCACTCCAGAAGAGCAGGGGAACGGCAGTCATGACCACATTGGAAACGGTTCTACGAAATAATCTCAACTCCGTAGGACACTCTGCACCAACGGTCTAGGAAGGGTAGAGCCTCAAAGCTGACCGCATGAAACAGCTTCTTTGCGCGTTTCCATAGGCCGTTCTCTTCCACCCAGGTGTATGCCTCGTATTCAGGATTTTCAATCCTGCCACGCTGCCTTAGGTCTCGATTGAGTTCATCAAGCACTTGAGGCTCCCAGAGGCTGTTTAGGTCTTTGCCGCTGGTCAGCATATAGAACGAGTCTCGACCACTCGTAGAAGCTATCTGTTGGCTGCCAAGCAGTAGGACGTTGGTTTCTATGTCTACGATGCCAGCGCTTAGGCCGCTGTCTAGGATTCGTTTGGCAACGTCCCCGTCCTGCTGCGTCTCATTAATCTGTGATGGATATATCATGATGGTAGTCTCACCCGGTAACGTTGGATTCCAGGGAGGGCCGCATACCCTCCCGTGGAGCAGAATTACAATCTTCTTCCCAATCTCCAACCGGATCGCGGCTTCGTCCAGCAATTGCTTTTGTCTCCAGAGTTTAGAGACGGTTTTTTGACTTTGGCAGTCAATGAATAGAGCAATTGTTCCTTGCCAAAACTCTCGATAAACCTTGCAGGTTTCCTCGATCTCAGGGCAATCACAAAGCTTGATAAACAGCGCAATTGCTGAAGAGTTTGCCGTGGTTTCTTGACTCATGATTCTGTCTGTCCGGCTGGGCGATTCTCAGGGGCGTTTGACTGATTCTAGCTAGTGTGGTTTTAGGGGGCGGCTCTACCTAAAGATAGAGCTAAGGTGGCGACAGGGATCAAGTAATTCATGTAAAAAACCTTCAAGTCTGCATGAAGAAACAGTCCTGCGTGTTTACCTTGTCTAAATGAAGGGGCATTCTGGGGGCGTAGAACCTCGGAATCTCTCACGCATGACTCAGCAAAACATTCTGGAGCAGGCCAAGCAAGGCAATGCTCAGGCCATAGCAGCCCTAATGAACCGCACTCTTCAGCCCAAGGGCATCACGGCTAAGGCCAGCATGAAAGACGATTGCTTGAGAGTCATGTTGGAATCTGAGGATGTTCCTGATCAGGGAAGTACGACTGCATTTGTTCAGCGAGGCATGCAAGGCTTAGGGGTTGAATCAATTTCTAGAGTCCAGGTATTTGGTCGCCAAGCGGGGGAAGAGTTTCCATCCTGGAATCAAGAGTTTAGCTTGGGGGATGTGCAGTCATCTGTAACCCAAGCAGTTCCACAGGAAGCATTGAAACCTGAGAAGGTAGAGCAAAAGCCTACTGCTAGTGCGACAGCGAAGAAGCAGCCAAGCAAGCTTGAATCAGTTTTGGGCTTGATGTTTATAGTCTTTGTGTTTGGGGGATGCGTCAAAGAATTAGGGCGACCCTGGAATTGTGCCCAAGCGCGGGAAGACCTGGCTAAAGCTGAGCAGGAATATGAGTCAGACGACTATGAGGGGATGAGCGGCGATCGCGCCTATATTGCCGTCCGAGGAAACATGTATCAGGTCGCAATGAAGCGGGACAAAGTAGCGCAGAAGTGTAACTAGCGATCGCCATTCAGAGTAATAAAAAGAAGAAATTATGACTCAGCAAAATATTTTGGAGCAGGCCAAGCAGGGCAATGCTCAGGCGATAGCCACCCTGATGAACCGATCGCTCACCCCAAAGGGCATCACGGCCAAGGCTGCACTTAAAGGCAAATGCTTGCAGGTAATGCTGGAGGGCGCTCAGGTTCCGGGTCAAGAGATGTCTGTCAACTTCATTCGCAGCGGCATTACAAAGCTAGGGTGTGAGGCGATCGAATCGATCAAGATCTTTGGGCGGCAGACGGGTGAGGAGTTCCCTGCGTGGACTGAATCGATTGAGCTTCACGACTCTCCGTTTAACGCTAATGACTTTAATGAAAAGCCTCCTACTCAACAGCCACCAGTCAAAGCCGTTCCTGTTGCTGTAGGCAAGAACTTTAAGCCCTGCAAGTCTTGTGGGCAGATGCTTAAGCCGAACACTCTAATTTGCTCCTACTGTGGATGCAAAAAGCCTATCAAGATGGCGTCACCCCTAAAGACCGTTGTAGGGATCTTTTTGGGCATCTCTCTGGCATCAGCAATAATTGCTAGTTTCATGGAGTCCGATGCTGCTGGCGGATTGTTTGCGGTGGCCATATTCTGGGGGCTTCTATTTGGTCTGCTCAGTGTCGATAGCTTCTTTGGTTAAGCGATCGCGGGTCGAATTGCAAGCTCTACTCAGTCCGACAAGCTTCTCAATGGTGCACCATGTCTAAAACCGCCAAACGAACCTTAATTGCATTCGCTCTGTTACTCCCGATCGCAACCCTCCCGACGTGGGGCAAGTGGATCTGGCCTCAGGTATTCTCAGGCCAAGTTTGTATTCTGCAAGGGCCAGATGGCACCACTACCAAGGCTCAAGGTGTTGCCTGTAGTGGTGGAACTAGTCTGTAGAATAACGCCCTACTCAGAATTCACCACTTCTTCACAGCAAACTCTATCAGGTAGCAAGGTAAATGGACGTTGACTTTGACCCGCAGAGCATAGAACACTGGGGACTGTTGCTGCTTTTCATTGGCTCCATTCCAATTGGCTTCTGGATGGTAGAACGTGAAGAGCGGCGGGAACGCAGACGAAGAAGCAAGTAAAACAAAACCCCGATCATTGCTTAATGCAGGCGATCGGGGTTTTCCCATTTTGGGGAAAAGTGAAGGATGAGGGATGAAGGACTAGGGGTTGGGGCGATCGCTAAAGAGGGAGGAATGAGGTAAATATGAACGAATTAGAGCAATTAAAAAAATGGCTAATAGGCTTGGTGGTTTTGTCTGTAGTAGTGGAGGCTAGTGCTGCCTCTATATTTTGGTACTTAGAAATTTGGCCTATCGAAAAGCTACGATCTTCTTATGAAATTGTAAATTTTATTGGCCTTAGAAACGAAGCCTTGAAGTCTCTTATAGAGATTTTAAAGTTCCTTGGACTAGCTTTTGGCGGAATAGTAGTTATTTTAAACACTTTTTATTCAGCAAAGCGATCTGAAGCATTCAACAAGAATGCAGAGACCGCATTGGAAAACACCAAGATTGCGCTTGAGAATATAAAATTAGCGGAATTAAAACTAAATCTGGACATACAAAATCTTAAAACTACAAAACATGAAAAACTATCAGAACGCTTTATTAAAGCGGTTGAACAACTTAGTAGCGAAAAAATTACTATTTGCTTGGGCGGTATTTATAGCCTGGAAAAAATCGCAGAAGATTCTGAGAGTAGCGACTATAAATCAACGGTTTTAGAGGTTTTATCTTCTTTTGTTAGGGAAGCCAGTATTCAAAATCCCCCTACTGAAACAGAGAATGAAACAGCCCTTCTGAAAAAGAGTTTGCATCTTCGAGTTGACATTCAGACAGCTTTAAGAGCTATTGGGAAAATTCTTGACAAAGAAATTGGTTGTGAACTAACAAATATTAATGTGGGCGGAGCTGCGCTTAAAAACCTTGATTTTCAGACAGTGAGTTTTGCAGGGGCGAACTTAAGGCAATCACTATTCTTTAATGTCAATTTACGAAAGGCTAAGTTTACGGGCGCAGATCTGCAAGGCGCATTATTTCGCGACGTAAATTTTAACGGTGCTGATATTTCGCTTGCAGACTTTCAGCAATCAGTCTTTGTAGAGGTTGACTTAGGTGATGTGCAAATGATTTTCACCGACATAAGAGGTGCAAACCTTAAAGGATCTAAGAATCTCAGCTTAAGAGATATAAAATACGCAATAGGGAATCAAAAGACCTCTTTACCCAGTTACCTCTTAGAGCACAAAGAAGAAATCTATTTGAGCTGGGCTAAGAACGCCGAAGAATGGGAACAGAAGCTAGTCGATGCTGATATTTATCGCTTTTGATGTAACACTCGTAGTTTTTGAAAAACCTTGACCCTTGGTTGATGCAGGCGATCGCAATTCCCCAATTTGGTAAAAGTTTGAAGTGAATCTGTTAATCTCAAAATCCTTTGTCTCTCACAAATGAGCAAAAGTGAGCGACAAAAAAAGAACCAGGCTTTTGGCCCTGGCCCTCAAATAGCTTGAGCTAATTATGTCCTGGATGCTTGCGATCGCGTGTCTACATAGATACATGAGGCTAGGCGATCGGGGTTTTCCCATTTTGGGGAAAAGTTTGGGATGAAGGATGAGGGATGAAGGTTAGAGCGATACCGGGAACTAAAGTGTCCGACAGACTGAATACTTTAGTTGTTTTCCAGGCGATCGCTTACTTTGCGAGCGACAAAGCCGTGCCCTGCACACGCTTGTCGAAGTCGAGAACACGATGCTTTTCTTTCTGGAGTTCTGCAATGACTTCTGCAAGAACACCAACCTCGTGAATTACCACCTGGCCCTTGTTTTTGCCTGAGGCTTCTAAGACCCTTTTTTGGAACTGCTCTGCGTTCTCAATCAAGTAGAGCTTGTCACCAATCAGCATCAAGTTTGCGCTGTAGAGCGAAGACTTGTAGTTCTTCTGCTCCAGAAACTGGATGACCTTCCGAATTTCCTGAAGTGACAGCTTCTCTCTCAGTCTGTCAATCACCTTGATTTGTAAGACCTGCTCCCAGGTGTAGATCACAAGGGGATGCTTAAGATCGCCGATTTTTTCAGGAACAACTAATCCAGTGCGATCGAGATAACTTAACCTGCCTGAACTTATACCAGTTAAGGCTAGGGTTTCTTGCCGTGTAAGCCCACTAGCCACAACAACACTCCTATTTAAAGCCTATACAGCAATTGTATTCTTGTTTTGCAACTTTATACAAAGTATATAGACGCAGTAAAAATGCTTAGTGTTAATACAGAATTTCAATTTCTGGCATTGCAACATTTCCGTGAATCCACACAGCCAGCTTTTAACACATACGATTAAAAATATCTTAAAATTAATACAGCGCCAAACATAGAGCCTGTCTGGATTTGGCGGTAGCTTGTCTATTGCACAAAAAAAGAACCAGGCTTTTGGCGCTGGTCCCTTTGTAATTCGTTGACTTAAGTATGCCTCAAAAATCGGTTACTGTCGCTCAAGCGAGCAAAGCTGGCAGTGAATTGGCCTCCCATTCATCCAGTTTCGCTATCAAATCCAAAGCTGGTTCCATTCTGGCTTCATGGAGGTGGCAGATGGCAGCGGCGTAGAGCTTCTGCGTAAGGTGAAGCAGAAAGCTTCGGTATTCATCCGCTGAAACTTTCTGCTTCAGGAAAATTGAAAGATGAAAAGTCTTAAACAGCTCTTGTCCAGACCTACCTGAAAAAATTATCGAGGCAGAATATGTCACCCGCTGAGCATAAAGATGGTTACAAAATTGCTTTGTACAAAGCCGCAGAGAAGGCAGCATATGTAGTTCATGCTGTACTGGAGGGCGATGGAGTGTCCGATCAGTATGATCGCGCTCGATTGGAAATAGCTATACGATTACTAGAAATTGCGGAAGGACTGCCACCAGGTCCAAGTATCACTAATAAGCGCTGATAACAAAAGCCCTGGTCAACTAGACTGGGACTTTTGAGTTTGAGTGTATAACTCAAGATGATGCGATCGCTCACTCTTTAATCTCCACCTCATCAGCTTTCTGAGCCGCAAAGTCTTCGCTACTTGTGGAAATGTGGCTGTACTTCCCTCGCAGTTCAGCAACGCGAGTTCTATTAATCAGACCCGCATCAGCCAACCCTCCTGCTGCAAAAATCCCCATCTCTGGCTCCATTTCTGCCAGCCTGCGTATTTCGCCTTCAGTTAAGTCTCGGTTGGGATCTATATCGGCAAGACTCAGGTTTTTCAAGCCAGCAATGCGATCGCTCACCTTCTCCAAGTCAGCAAGAATGAGCGCAGCGGCGTGCTCAGGATTCTCGCCATGAACACAAGGCTGCCCAGCGATGACATCTGACTCAAACTTTTGCCAACTACGAATCAATACGCGCGATTGATAGGGCCGAGCCAGCGTGCGCTCAATTTCCTGCACGTCCTGAAGTGAACTGATGGGTTGGTCTCGCTCAATCTCGGTGTTGAACTCAGTTTCTAGGCTTCCTGGCCCATAGCCCACAGCGTTGATGAAGTATTTCATGCGCCCTCCTTCAAAGTATCCCAACCTTTCAACTGAACCTCTCGCATAGCTCCAGTTTCCCAGAGCGCTCCTTCAATGAGTTCGGCAAATGGCTCTCTGTGGCTTTCCCTAAATCGGGCGATCGCCTCAATCTCCGAATCACTCAGGCTAGTAACCGTTGCCCATTCTTCCGGGCTGGGGTCGTGGTCATGGATAGGGAGTCTCATGGTTGGCGATCGGCCTCGTCGCGCGTGTAGTGAATCAGCTCATCCGGTGTGCACTCCAGAAAAAAGCACAGGTTATTCAGCGTGCCGTTGACATCCACAAAATTTGGAATTTCATCTGAGTTTGCCCAGCCAGAAACCGTGACTCGATTGACACCGAGCAATTTGCCCAGCCCTGTGGCACTCATCTTGCGATCGGCCATTACAGCTCTCAGTTTCCATCGAATCATTGGCTGGGCTTGAGTTAAGGTCGCCATGATTATCTCTCTGTAGCCCGTGACACTACAAGTGTATGCGGACAAGTTTAATTTATCAAGCTACAAACTACGCTTGGTAGTTGACATATGTAGTCTATCAGGCTACAGTAGGAGACATGAGGAAGGGAGCGAAGCGACCCCCACCCGAACGGAACAAAGAGCTTCAAAAACTTAAAAGGGCAACCACTAGCTACTAACTAGCGATCGCCCCAAACTTAACCCCTCACCTCTAAACGCCTGGACAGCCACAGAGGACGAGGGAACCCCACAACAACAAATGCAGGTATAACCTCATGATTGCACAAGTTTTAACCACTCAAGCCGTTGCTCAGCAAGAACTCAATGCTTACCTTCAAAAGCAAGCTGACACCATTGCCCCTGAATCTGGCGAAGAAGATGAACGTGGTTCCGGTCGGGTTTCAGACCGTGACTTCTGGGCACGCCTCGACTGGGAAAAGTTCTGCTTCCCAGAGCGTTACCCCAACCTAGTTGAGCAGCACCGCGCCGCTGGACTAGACCCAGCAGACGAGAAGCACCTAAGCGCTGAGCCTTGGGGACGGCAACGCCCTACTCAAGCCAGAGCTGGTAAGCGTACCGTTTCAATTGACTAAGAGTTCTAAACCCGCGATCGCTCTTCAACCCTACAGAGGGGCGATCGAACTACTCAAGCTCAACACATTTACTAGAAGGATTGCGCGATGTACAAAATTGAAATCAAAAACCTGAAGACTGGCAAGACCCACGAGATGGCTGCTTCTGTTGACCCAAGCCGCGAGAAAGAAGACGTGGCAGAAGCGGCCAGATGGCAAATGATCAACATTCACGGATTGCAACCTGGTGAGTGGCAAGTACTGAGCTACGGACCCATCCCAACGTTATGACTTCAGAGCAGCTACGCCAAGTCGCGATCGCCCTTACCCTGCTTCTGGTCTTGTTCCTGTCTGGTATCGGCGAACCCCAACAAACACTGCCCGTCTACACCTTGCCCTACGGAAATATCCAACCATGAACTTAAATCAGTACCCCCAAGCGATCGCTGAAGCCTCAACCCTCGTCAACGATTTGGAGTATCAGATCAGCAAAATTAGGCGGGTCATTGCTGAAGTGGAAGGCAGACTTGATTCTCAAATTGCTTTTGGTGACTTCAGGAACGATCAACAGCGCAAAGCCACACGTTTTGACGTGCTGACCGCTGACTCTGATTATCAAGACGCATTGTCAGACCTCTCTCAGCTCAATGCATCCAAGGCCAAAGCACTAGTTGAAGTCGAGCTTCTGAGGAATGCGTATTCGACCGCCAAGATTGAGGCGAGAATGGCGATCGCTGACAAGCTACTTGCCCTAGAGTCTCGCGAAATTGCTGGAGTTTAACGAGTGTAATTCCCCAATTGGGGAAACGTGACGGGCGATCGCTCTGGGTCACTGGAATGGGTGATAGGGGCGATCGTGACCACTGACTTTGAGGAGGAAGAAAGGTGAGAACACTGCCGGATGTGAGCCAGTTTGCAGAGCAGTTCAGGGCGATCGCTTACTGCCCAGTACCAGCCTGCTTCTGTGGAGAGTGTGACGATCCAGACCTGCGAGAAGAGCACTGCCTTGAGGAGGGGGAAGATCTAGCAACTTTTGACTGTGCAGGCTGCAAGCGAGAGCTGCCCTGGTGCTTCGGCGCAGACGACCATCTAGCCAGTGGCGAGAGTTTATTCGACTACTGCGACAACTGCGCGGAGGTTATCAGGAAAGGTCAGGCTCCTGACTGCTGGAAAGAGGATAAAACAATCGCTCGGATGTTTGGCCATGACTCAAGAAATTAACCGAGACACAAAAATGACAGACCTTCAAAGAGCCGCGATCGCAACTAGCCTCTGGGCCTTTGCTGCTGGATGTTTACTTGGTGGCAAGTATCTAGAAAATGACAACCTGAAGAAGGTTGGTTATGGCGGCGGGGCAGCGATGGCACTGTTTATAGTGACGGACGTTATCAACGTGCATCGAAAGGCTAATCAGGAGAAGGCACAGCAACTACAGGAAAAGCCAATGAACATCTGCTCTGCAATCCAATGTCCGTTTGCCAATGTCGAAGTTGGTCCAGGTAAATCCTCTGGCTGCTCTCGATACAGCAGTGCTTGGTTGTGCCATCTGCGAGCAAATCACAAGCCTTTATTCAAGCAGCCTCATGAGTATTGGTTGTTTGCCAACCTGTATGAGGACGCGATCGCTGAACTGAAGCAGGAGAACGACGCTTTCATTGCTGGAGACGAATCCTCACAGTTACAGCTTGAAACTAAGAAGCGTTTGAGTGAGCACTAATCATGAAACTAGAAGAGATTCTTCCCCAATTGCAGGCATGGTTTCTGCCAGAGGAGCATAAAGAGCGAGACCTCCCGGGTGGTGGCCGCTGGTTCTTCGTTCCACATCAGCTGATCACCCAAAGGCTGAATGCTGTCTGCCCTGGCGAGTGGAGCACGGATTACAGTGACCCAATTACAAACGGAGACTACACTGTCATTCGCTGCAAACTCACCATCTGTGGCGTGACCCGCACCGGAATTGGTGATGACAAAACCCAGCCGGAAAGGAACGATCGCGGCAAAGCCAAAATCATTGGCACGCCGCCAGTGCGAGCATTCCGCAATGCCTTCAAGGATGCGGCAGAGCAGTTTGGTCTATGCGCTTACCTCGATGAGCAAAAGGGACGACAGGGCAAAGAAGCCTTCATTCGCTATATGCAGGGCAAGGGTGATGGTAGAGCTGCTAAGTTCGCGATGGAAAACGGTTGGAATAGTGACCCAACTCCGATCGCTGAAGGTCCGGTTGGACGCGAGCGATTAATGCACGAAACCACCCAGGAAATGAAGCGGCTGGGATGGACTGAGATTCAGGGTCGCAATTATTTGAAGCATCAGTTTGCGGGGAAGGAGACTCGCGCCAAACTTACCAACAATGAGTTGAGCCAGTTTCTGGCTTATTTGAAAGCTCAAGCGGCTGCTGTGGCTTAGTAAAATAATTTCAGCTAAGATTCTGAGCCCTGTCGCTGGCAGGGCTTTTTCCTTTGGATAGAAGGGGCGATCGCTAATTTTGACTGGCTTCCAGGTGGCCGTCCTCAATGATTTGCCAATCGCCAGGGCGGGACACAGCGACTCTAACCGGACCTTGCAAGAAGTTTTCTAGATAGAAGTAGTTGCTGGAGTAGGCTGCCAAGGCTCCTGATGGTCTACGAATCTCATAAAGAAACTCGGTGATCTGGCGATCGCGCTCAATCCCCCGAACTAAGTCCCCGTAATAATTGCACCGTCCGATTTGAAAACTATCGCGCCACAAAGTTTTGAAGTCGATGCCGATCCAGTCTTGAGCTGTCCAATTGCCGCCGCGATCGAGTGCTTGAAGGTCGTTTACCAGCAGGCATTTATCCGAGACCATCGCCGTGATGGTTACGATCAGGCCCTCTACCTTTTTGCCCTTAATGAAATCCAGCGCAGCTTCATAAGTAGCGTTAGGAGCGATCTTGCTAGGACCATAGTTGGAGAGGGGTGAGTGCCGACTTCCTTCAATGCGCTCAATCGGCTCCGCCTGGTCATCTGAGCAAATCCACAAATCAACCCCTAGCCGAGTGGCTACACTCTTGAGGCTTTGCTTGGCTCCCCGAAGTAAATCGGTCGCATGAGACGCATGAGGAGCCACCAAGCGCAGGCCATTGCCAGCTGGCATCACTCGCCAAGTGCAGGGAATGAGGTGATGAAGCTCAACGGACTGCATTGGTTGTCTCCTGATCCTGCTGCGGTAGAGCTTCCAAATATTCTTCTGCCACTCCCAAGGCCAGAGCCAGTCTAAGCAATTCTGTCTCAGTGGGCTTATTCCCATCTCGGATTGCAGCCAGTCTCTCAGGCTTCAACTTTGGCCCCTGGAGTTTGTCCCAATTGCAGTGGATAGCGTGAGCTAGTGAGCGGTAGTGGGGGCGATCGCTGGTTGCATTGACCCAGCAGTCAGCTTCTTGCACCAGCTGCCGATATTGAGCGACTCCACCGGGGAAGCCTCGACGGAAGAACTCCACGGCCACCTCACTGGCGGGTCTACCCCAACGCTTAGCGATCGGTTCAAGGAGTGAGTACTCCTCATCAGTGAGTGTGATGCGTAGTTGTCTGCTCATGCTGGGCTTGTCCAAGACCACCTTAAGCCTATCCCAAGACAGCAAAACTTCTCAAACCTTTGCTATTTGGTGCTTCCGTCGTTCCGCTTGGCTGTTAGCCGTTTGTCAGTTCCGTAAGCTGGAAGGCTTGTCTTTAAAGACTTCTGCGTTTGTTTTTTGCAGTCCATTAGTGACGCAAGGCGCATTTTCAAACAAATGTGTCACCCCCTTTGTGTCAGCAAGTCTAGGTCAGTAAAGGATTTGAGGCTCTTGCCGTTCCACATTTACGGAACGCCTGACACGGAACCGTCACATTACCCATGTGACACCTTTTAAGTCTTTCTGTGCCTAGATTTCAGGCTCTAAGCGCCTGACACGGAATGACAAATTCACTCAAAATCGTTCCGCCGTCCCTCGGTTAATTATGTTATTAGTGTCTCTATCAAGACTTTAAGTAGTCCAGATAAAGACAGGCGGAACAGAGCGATGAACTTGGTAGAAGGCAAGGAAGTTTTACAAAAGTGCAGATTGATTTCTAATCACAAGAGTTTGGGTGAGCGAGCCTTCCGTAAGTGGAAAAGAGAGTGCCGCATTCTGCCTAGCACCCCACAGCGCGGAGATTGGCTGACCCCTTTTGAGACCAAGAAGCTGATCGCTTTTGCCCTTCTGAAGCGCGGCAATATCAATGCTTCTGTTACCTATGTCGATGTGTTGAAAGAGCTAGCCAAGCCTGACAACCAAGACTTGCTCAATGCTATGGCGATCGCTCCAGTCAACACCCTCATGCAGCCCTGCTATGGACGCGACTTGCCCAATGTCTTGAGGCAGCTCACGGGTTGCACCATCAACCCCCGCCGCCTGTATCGAATTGCTGAACGTCATCGGCGCGAGTTCAGCAGAGCCAAGCTTTACTCCACTCAGCAGATCAACTGGTGGGTGGAACAAATTTGCCCAGCCGCATAGGAGCATAACCATGACCATTCCAGAGATTCAGAAAGCACTCAAAGACAATGGCATCAACTTGAAGCCTGCTGAGGTGGAGGCCAAGCTGAAAGCCTACGGCATGACTGCTGAGCAGGTGACCCCTGACCTTATGGCTGGCTGGGTCGAAGAACTGAAGCAGGGCAAATCACAGCCTCCGGCTCGTCAAGGTAAAGGTGGAGGCTTGGCGAAGTCCGAAACTTCCACTCCCGTCTCTCAGCCTCCGACCGAATCACCCGCCCCCACTCAACAAGAAGTCCCAGTTAATGTGCAGTTCACCAACCTAGATCAGGTTCTCGGTGGAGTTGAGAACGTCGGCGTTCAAATCGTGGTTCAAACTAACGATCACATCAACCACGTTGTAGATAAAGTGCTTGGCTTCACGCAAGCTGCACCCACGATCGCGGCTCAACGCATCAATCAGCGAATGGGGATTGTCGGAGTTGAGAACCCAGTAGAAAGCGTCCTTCAGGCAAATCGCGACTTGTGTCTCAAATCCCTGAGCCGCATTGATGAAGCGATCGCCCGCGCCTCCTAGACACACTGTAGACAGCTTATTTATTGGGAGATTCCAATGGGACGCAGAGTCATAAACATAAACGGCGAAAACTATTTTGAGGGTGAAGACGACAAGGATGGCAATCGAGTCATCAATATAGATGGCGGCACCTATACCGAACACATACAGGGTGATGTTGTTCAAGGGAGCGTGATCAATATCGATGGCAATGAGGTTTGGTGGGAGGATCAGCCATCGCAGCAACCTCGCCAAGACTACTCTGGCTCAGATGTGATCGACGTTAACGCCACGGAGGTTGATGGGCAGCAGTCTCAGCCCAACCACACGAAGCCTTGGTGGATGGACTAATGACAAAGACGGAAGAAATAACTTTTAGTCTTGAGCACGCGATTGATGTTGCCGCGCGGCGATGGAGCGATCGCAACAAGTTGATGCAGATGGTTCAAGCGGATGTCAACGCAAACATCCTTGAAGCTCTCAAAGCAGAGCCTATTCATAAGGAGCAGAGAACGCAGTGCCGGATGACTTACAGGCATCGCAATCTCTTCCTCACCCGACCCACTGAGGATGTCTATGAAATCACTGTGGGAGGTAATCCAGCGTTAGACCAAAGGGCGATCGCGCCTGTGGAGTTAGAAGAAAAGCTGTTACTCACGCTTTATGCAATCCGCACAGAGCATGAACAAACGTCCAAGCAGTAACTCAAATGAATCAGTCACGGAGTCCCCCATGAATGAACCGCAGCAACTCACGCCACAAGAACAAACCGCAGACCTCGCGATCGCCATCATCAACCAGCATCAAGCCTTTGCCGAGGAAGTGGCTGACAAAGTGATTGCTGATGCTCAGACCGTACCTGAGCGAGCGGTCGGCTTAATTCTTCGGAAGGCTGAGCAGCAAGGAGCCTTAAACACACTGCTGTTTCGGTGGCGAATCGGAGAGCCGATTGAGGTCAAAGAGAACCTGCTGCTAGACATTCTCTGGGCTACTACCTGGGTTGGTTGGGTTGTGCGAGCTGCCCTCTACGCCCTTCTTGTCGTGGTAGTAGCAGGCATAGTCCAGGCTTGGTTTCTGCCCCCCGTTCAAGACACTCAATATCAAGCAACACAGGAGACAAAAAATTGAAAAGCGCCATCTCAAAACCCAAAACTAACGCCGCCGAGATTTCCAACGCAGGTGGGGGAGTGAACTTCGTCGCTTATGCCGAGGAAGGGATGAAGACAGCGGTCACCCCTATGAACCCTGGCAAATCTGGGCTTTTTCGGGTTCCCCCACCGCAGCAGCCTGGAATCATGACGGCCCGACAAGTGGGAGCGCTCCGGGCAGCGCAAAATCAAATCTCTGTCGGTACCAAGCACGCCGTTGAAGGCTACCAGCTGATCCGCAAGATGAGCGATGACATGACCACCGTGAAGTTGGAGCACGATAAAACGATCGCTCACTACGCCAAAAATGACCTGAAGCAATTGCAGTCTCAGCATGCAGTTGGGGCATTGATGGAAAGTCTGCGGCCAGCCTACATGGACATGAATCAAGGGGTTGTAGAGCAGCGCGATGCCGCCAACGGGTATCAAGCCACTTTTAAGCAATGGAACGATCAGGCGGCTGACCTGATGATGCTGGCTTAACGAACTGCGAACTAACGGCAACTCACCTGGGTTGCCGACTTACTTATCAGGGGGATTTATGCGGACAGGGGGAGGGTTCAAGTTATTTGGAGAGGCGCTGTTTGCGTTTGCGCTAGGGCGTTGGTTCACCACCACATTCTTTGACTTTTTCTGGTCATCTATTAGCGCGATCGCTCTCATCCTGATTGTGTTTGTGATGGGCTTCATTTGGATGAGCTGGACTGCTGAAGACTTGGTAGCAGAAAAACTCAGGATGGAAGGCTGGAGACTGAAGTCTCACCTCTACGTGTTGAGTGGAGCGTTTGCATTTGGAACCCTAGGCAGCGTCATTCAATGGATTGCCTACACAGTTATCCCTTGGGCTGAAGTGCAGGGGTGGCTATGAGCGGATATCTCAATTCCAGTCGCATTCAAGAGCAAGAACGAAAGGTCCGAATTCTTCAGGGTCAAACCGTTGGGCTGCTAGCTTTGTCTGGGGTGCTATGCCTCAGCCCCATGATTGTCAAAATGGACCGGGCTTTAAACTTCCTCCTGTTGGGCACGTCACCACTCTTGGCCTACGCCGCGATCGAGTACGCTCACAAATTAGAAGAGCGAGAGGGACCATACTGCACGGCCAAGAATTTCTCAAAGCAGCTCATCGCCAAAACTTATGCAGCTGAGGCGACCAACATGCAGCTGACTTTGGATCATCAAGTTGCTCAAACTCATGCGGCTCTCAACCCTCCAGCGCAACAGCCACAGCGGCAAATGCAGTCCGCGCAGCCTCAACACCAGTTCCCTGCTTCACAGCAGCAGGATTCAGGAGTTGGGAGTCAGGAGCAAGTTGCAAAGGGGCAGGCGATCGCCTCTACCCAGCCTGAGCAACAATCCAGCCTAGCCAGTACCCTCGTTGCATCTCTGGCTGACTACAAAATCCCAGTCTCTTGTGAAGGGCGAGTTGAGGGCAGTTGCTTCGATCGCTACCTCCTCAAGAAGCATGCCAGCGGCATCAAGTTTAGTCAAATCACCAAGCTCACCGAAGAGTTGCAGCTTGACTTAGGGTTAGACTCTGAGCCCATCATCAGCATTCAGAACGGATTCATCGCCGTTGACGTGCCTCGCCAAACCCGCAAAACATTCCACTATCACGACTTTATTAAGCCTGGTGTTAAGCCTGAAGGTGGCCTGTGGCTGCCCATCGGCGTTTCACTGAATGGGCAGCTGATTGAAGTGGATATGTCTGGTCCTGATGCTTGCCACATCTTGGGAGGCGGTGTCACAGGTGGGGGCAAGTCAGTTTGGCTCGATGTTGCAGTTAAGAGCCTGTGCGATCGCTACGACCCATCAGAAGTGATGCTCATGCTCAGCGACTATGGCAAAGCGTCATTTGGCTGCTTTGAGGGAGATCCTCACCTCATCTGTCCAGTGCTCTACAGCATTGACGACATTATCGAAATGCAAGAGGTGCTGGTTTCAGAGATGGAGCGGCGCAAGACTCTGCTGAACCGCCATGGAGTGCCACACCTAGCGGCTCTTAACAAGAAGATTGATCCTCTCCCTCGGATTTGCGATTTTACAGACGAGTACACAGCCGCGATCGAAGCTGCATCTGATACCCAGCGCAAAAAGCTTGAGTCAAACAAAATCAAGCTATCCCTAGAAGCCAGAAAAACGGGCATCCACTTGATCACGTTCATGCAGCGTCCTGAAGAGGCTTATCTAGATGGACAAATCCGCTCTAATCATCCAGCGTCGGTTTGCCTGAAGGTATCGCGCTTAGAAGATTCCAAGATGGTGCTTGGTGCGTCTGGCTTGGGTGGAGAAAAGTTGCTAGGTCAAGGAGACTTACTCTTCTCCTATAAGGGACGAGTTGAGCGATTACAGAGTCTGTTCTGGGAGCCTGGAGTGGAAGCGGCAGCCCAAGTGAGCGATCGCGCCTACACTTTCATCCCACAGCCATACGAACCCTCTGAGCAAGCAGGCCCATACGCTTACAGATACCCTCCGAACTGGAAGCAGCTCTCTCACGAAGCCAAGATTTTGACGGGTACGCTCTGCTGCTTTCCCGGTTGTAAGCATGAGGCGGCAGAGACCCACCATGCCCGATACCAAGATGAGCGCGGGCGAAGCATCTGCGATGAGCCACTAGCTGGGGTAGATATCTTTCCTCTGTGCGATCGCCATCATTCACACCGCAGCGATCCAGAGTGCGCTCACCACAAGAACAACTGGATCTATGGCACTTGCCAAGAGCCTTTAGAAATCGACAGCCAAAACACCCCACAGTACTACCAAAAGTTACGGCAGGGGTGGCAGGAGAAGACGCAGAAGTTTGAGCAATTTATTCGCATGAAGGTAGCCGCATGACCTCAATCAGGCTTGAGTATCGAGAGTACAAAGTGGAATTAGATGTAAGTTTTGCTCCTAGTAAGCAAGGCTCTATCCAAGAGCCATTAGAAATTGACAGCAGGAATACCCCTGACTACCACAAATTACTCAGGCAGGGGTGGCTAGAGAAAACCTCACAGAAATTGGTAGCAGCATGAGCGAGAAGTTGAAGTATCGACAATACAAAGTTGGCCTAGAAATAGGCATTGGAAACACAGGGCAGGAAGACGTAATTAATCCATCTGAAGAATTTTCACAAGAGCAGTGGGATGCTTTGACGCGAGAAGAACAAGAGCAGTGGCTTTACGCAAGTACTAAGGAATGGGCTAACAACTATATCAATTACTGGTGGGAGTAGCAGCATGACCGCCAGACAGCAAACGAAAACCAACGCCATCACCTATCAGACTGCGGGTGAGGTGGTGCAGCCAGAAGTTCAAACCATTGTGAATGTGTGCCGACCTTTGCAGGCGGAAGGCTATGCACAGGTGCCAGTCCAAGGCGATCGCTGGCCTCTGTTCATTGGTGCGGCACTCGTTCTAGCCTTCGTGACGATGTTCGGCATTCATGTCAGTGATACCCAGCGGCAACAGCTACAGGCTCAGAATGCTCGACTTGCGGCAGAGAGTGACGCGATCGCAGGTTGTATTGAAGGCGTGAGGAGAGGTCGATGATTGAAATCGTGCTATTCATCCTATTGATATTCGGTTTCATTGCTTTGACAGGCGGCACTGGGGAGAAGAAGAAAGCCCAACCTCCGCCACCGAACCCGACCGAACGAGATAAGGCTATAGGGGAGTTGATTTTGACCCAATATGGAGGGGCGATCGCCAGCATGAGCGAGACTGGTAAAGTTCATCTAATCGAGCAAATCAAGCAGCTTCCACCCAGAGATAAGTCGATAAAATGACAATTAAATACGGTTCTACAACAGCCTGGTTTAATCAACTGGGCTGTTTTTGTGTTTCCCCAATTGGGGAAAAGCCCATGAAAAAACTCCCCCAACCGAAGTCAGGAGAGTTGATGAAGGGTAACTGTTGAAACTTAAGTTGCAGCTGCGGGTTCAGCTTTCTTCTGCTCACTCATCCACTGAATAGCCGCCGTCGTGATGCCCTTTCGGATTTTGTCCCCCTTAGCCTTGAGCTTGTCGGCACCATAGATGCTGAGCACTTTATCTAGAACTGCTGTCCCCAGTTCATCCTCGTTGGGGTTGGCGATCGCGGCACAAAGCACAAACTGCTCATCGGCTCCTTTAGCGAGCGCAGCCAAAGCATTATCCAAGGTCGATCTGAAAGCCTTTGCCGTGTAGCCGTCTGTTGGAGTGGGCTTGCGAGGGGTGAAGCGCAGGGCAGGAAGATTCGCGTTAGTTGGGGTGTCAGTACCCCCTGCCTCAATCAAAGTGGGTTCATCATCGCCACTGTCGTCGCCTAGTCCTTCTGTCTCGCCAGCTTCTACCTTGCCATTAGTCACAGGCTCTGCGGCAACTCCTGCCTCCTCTTCTTGCAGTAGCCACTGACGCTGCTTCTTAGCGAATTGGAGAGACCAGCGATCGGCCCACTTTTCAATATCTGCGGCGGGAGCTTTGTAGGAGCCAGTTTCTTCGTCAAGGAAGGCAGTCAGGTTCAATGACCACATTTCCTCGGCTATTGTCCGTTCCGTCAACCCAGTTTTATCAGCAATGCGTCTGAGGTTTTTGAGAATGGGTACAGCTCCCTTTGTTGGACCTGGAGCCGCTGTCACGTCGAGAGTTTTTTCTAGGGTCGCTACCATCTCATTTACCTCTGCTGATGCCGATACCCCCGATTCTAGATCAGCCAAGGCTTGACGCGATATCCCCTGCGGCACAGCTCCTTTGTAGATGCGGGTGTTGTCACTGTACAGGGCGATCGATTCTGTGCCCAGCACTAACCATGCATGCATGTGTGCAAGCTCAGGATTGAGGCTTGCCACCTCGGCACCGCCGCTGATCACTAGCACCAAATAAGGATCTAGGAATAAGACGGCATCCGGCGACAATTCCAGGAAGACTTGAAGGCGCTCTATCCGAGCATCTTCAAGACGAAACAAGTCATCAAAGGAGGCTGTGTCAGGGAAGTTGAAAAGGTCCATGGCGATCGCGGCATGCAGGCTGGCTTAGATTTCCCTATGAATTGAGGTGCGGTTGTCCACTGGACAATCTAAAATGTCCAGTCAAGTGAGGAGGCTGGACGATGGACGCTCAACTGGACAATCTCTCTATTGCAGACTTGCAGGCTCGCTATGGATTGCGATCGCGCCAAGCAGTCTATGACCGTCTAGGACATCTGAAGCTAAAGCCTGCGCGAGGGAGGGTAGATGCTATTCAGATTCAGAAGATGGATGCTCTGCACGAGTGGCTGAAGCAGGTAGGGGCAAAGATGGCAGATTATCCAGTGGACAACTCTGGGGAGCTAGAAACACTGCCCACTGGACCGCTGGACATGACTGGACAATTGCTAGAGCCGCCTGCCTGGTTGTTGCCGCTGATGCAGATGTTGAGCGATCGCTTTAATCAAGACCCACTGGCTAACCTGCGAGCGCTAGAAGAGGTTGCTGAGCGCAAGTGGACATTGCCAACGTCTAAGCTTGCATCTTTACTGGAGCTTCACCCAAGCTACCTGCGAAGCCTGCGAGTATATAAAAAATCTGTATTCACTTGCACCAAAGTGTCGAAGCAGGGACGGGAAGCGGCATGGAAGGTAGAGCGCGCCTGACGGCAATGTTGTGGGTGGAACTCTAGGATCAATATAGGGTGCTAAGCCAAATTCGCCCATTCGTTGAGAGTTCCCATGCCCCAGACTCTGTTCTATTGCGTCAATGTCTCGCAAGGCCAACTTGTCAGCCTACTTCAGGAGCGGCCTGATATTCGAGTGGATGAAGTATTTACCCTGCTAGCCATCAATTGCGCTGATCCTCAGGCGATCGAGGGAGTCAAAAAAGAGCTGAATCGACACGGAATTTTAGTCAAAGCGATCGATGAGCAGCAGGGTGTTGGACGAGTAGCACGACGAGCGGACTAGGTGCTTAGTCCTCTTGCGTGAGCCAGGTCTGAGATGAGCTTGGTATTGCTGACTCTTAGAGCTTCATTCTCGCGTCGTAAGCGGGCGATCGCTTGGTTCTTAGACAATTCCAACTTACGGATGTGATCTTCTAGAACAGCAACCCGCTCGCGAGTCTTCCCCAACTCCTCAATCAACTTGCCTCGCTCGGCCTTCATTTCATCGAGCTGCTCATCAATATACTTAGTGAGGCGATCGCGCTCTTCCTTTAAATATTTCCGCTCAGCCGACATTGATTCATCGTTTTGCTTCCTGGTGGTGGCCCAACCTGCCACGCTTGCAGAAATAATGGCAGCAATAAATGGGCCACCTTTTTCCAGAATTATGTTCAGATCCATTACGACTCCTTTCTGATTCCAGGGGTCGCAAATGCTAGGAGTCCAACTAATCCTGTTTCAGCTAGCTTGCCAAAGGCAGGACGAGTTGATTCATCAATAATCGCTAGAGCCAACGAACCCACAACTAAAGTCAGAGCGATCGCTGGCACCAAAACTTTAGTTGTGCCGTTCATTTGCAGTGCCTCTTTTCACCCTGAGCTTTCCTACTGCCGGGAAACCTAGGGACTGTTACTGGCCTGCGATTATGCGCCTCTTTTCTTTACGCTTACAGCTTCAGCACGTCGAGCACACCATTGGAGTGGCTGAGGGAGTTCAGTTTCGGAACGGTTGGTGTTCGCTATCCCTAAAAATAGCAACCCGCCCCTATCACTACGAATCGATCGCGGATTTGGAGCGGGCGCATTGTGGCCCTGGCAGTAAGGTCAAGCTCGTTTGGTATTAGCGTCCGATCGCTGGGGCGAATTTACTTTGACTTTCTTTTTCTTGTGCCAGAAGGCTGTTTAGCTCTTCAAATCCGATGTTTATGAGCCAGCCAGGATCGCCCTGAGCATAAGTAGCGTCCATAGCGCCCCACACCTGAAAAGTGCCATCTTTCCAAACAGTTAGCACTACTTTCTTTAAGACTGTTTCATCATCCATGATCAAACTCCAGTAATTTTAGTCGAGTAGACTCAGCGCTTCATCGTAAAGATCTTCTGGAATCGCATCCTTGGCGGCTTCAAGTACTTTGGCAAGCATCTGACTGAGTTGGAGCGATCGCTGTTTTTCAACTGCCAGCTCACCCTCCAGACCATAAATCACCTGAGTTGTCTGGCCTACTTTGGTGCCAGTGGTGAACGGCTTGGGTTCGGATTTTTGAGGGGGAGGGGTGTCTTCTGGCTCAATCTCACTCAGCAAGAATGGTTCGGGTTCGTCGCTTCCTTCCACTTCACAGAGCGCGATCGCCCCTTCAGCTTTGGTCACCGTGACTGTTTTGCCGTGGTGTGGATGATCCTCGTCTACCACCACAACTTCCCGACCAGGGTAAAACTTCTCTTCTGGTTTAGCCTTGGCGGTCGGAGATTTGTGCTCAGCAACAATCTCTCTCGCCTTGGCATGGGTGACTCGTTCACCAGATTCAGCTAGGGCGATCGCTTCTTGACGTGCTTCTTCCGGAGTTGAAGGGGAGGATAGTAAATAGAGGGCAGAGGGGGCAAATTCCGAAATTTTCGGAATTTGGTCAAAGCTGCGAGCTACTCGCATCAAATTGCCAGCAGTATCATGAGTCCAGTTGAACTCTGCCCCAAGCCACTGGAGCCAGTGCCCATGCCCCAGCCGGGTCTTGACTTCAATTAGCTTTTGGCCGATTTCAATAGTGTTTTGAGCATTGCGATTAATTAAGTCCTTGATCTCGCTCGTGCGCTGTTGAACTACTACTCGCTGCTCCAGATCAAGTGCGCTGTAATCGAACTGCTGAAGAATCTCTACTGCTGTCGTTGTCATCTTCAAACCCTCTGCCTATCTTCATTTTGCCCATTTCTGAGGCGTTGCAAACCTTCCTCAATCCAGAAGCGTACTTGTTCTGGAGTGGTGTCCTGTTGGCGGGCGATCGCCTCATCTGACATTTGCTTGAAAAATCTTTCCATTACACAGGTGCGGTAAGGGTCTTTCAATTTGCCCAGCCGCTTGTACATCTCCTGTTTTAGCGCCTCTTCTTCCTGTTGATCCTCTGTCTCTTCCTCGCTCAACTGCACATCATCCAAGCTTACCAATGGCTTACGAGCTACGGCCTGCTGCGTCCAAGTCCATCGTGCTTTCGACACTCCGAGGGATTCGGCTATCTTCTCCTCTGATACATTGCGACCTAACGCAACCATGCGGCGTTGCACCTGACGCACCTTGGAAGCCAGCTCAATGGAGCGGCGGGGAATCTTAACGTGACCCCAATGGTCGCGTAGGAAATGCTGAACCTCACCCTGGATGTAGGGCACTGCAAATGAGCTAAAAGCTACGCCTTTACTGGGGTCATATCTTTCAACTGCTTTGAGTAGACCGATACGAGCGAGTTGAATTAAGTCTTCTAGAGGCTCTGCACACTGACCGGACATCCGGTGAGCCACTTTGAGGGCAAGGCGATCGTTCTGCTGGGCGATTCTGTTGCGTTCTGCAATTGTTAAAGCTTTACGTTGTGGCGGAGTTTGTTGCTGGGATTGCTGAGCACTCTTGCGGTGTTGTGCCCAAGCTCCTTCTACAGTCCGTTTGTTGCCAGTATTGCTGCTATTCATTTCAGGAACTACCTTACCTGTCTCGTGTGGCGTTTGTGACGATTCAGGTGGGGCGTTCCTGTCTCTATCTAAAGTAGTACCCTTGAACGGAAAAGCTCCCGACCCGTTGAAACACGGACATTTCAGGCGCTTCATAAAGTCTTTTTGATACTGTAAAGCAACAATGAAGCCGCCTAGAATTTCCCGGTTGAGAGGGGAAAGGCGATCGCCAAACCAATACGCAGCTTGTGGAAACAGTCATTATCACCAGCTGAATCAAGAGTCAGGAATTCTAGGGGATTCAGGAAACTTCCGTGAGCAATCTAATCCCCCAACAGCAACCCAGCTCTTTTTTCCATGTGCATGAGCGTGACATTCTGGCCGAACTATTGGCAGACAAACGCTCAGAAAATACGCGCCGTGCCTATGCAAAAGACTTGAAGGACTTCTTCTTGTCAGTCAGTGGACATGAGCCAAGCCCTCAACTAATCACTGAATTCCTGAAGCTAGAGCGGTTTACAGCGATCGCCCTGGTTCTCCAGTACAAAGCCCAGCTTATTGAGAGGTCACTAGCTGAAGCGACGGTGAATCGACGACTGGCAGCCATCAAGTCACTCGTCAAGTACGCTCAGAAGATTGGCAAGTGCGAGTGGAGCTTAGAGGAGGTGTCCGGAGAGAAGGCCAAAGCCTACCGAGATACCAGCGGAGTAGATCGAGATAGTTATCGGGCAATTTTGGAGGGGTGCGATCGCTCAACCCTGCAAGGTCAGCGCAATTACGCCATCCTTCGATTGCTTTGGGATAACGCCTTACGTCGGGGTGAGGTGGTGCAGTTGAATGTCTCTGACTTCGATTCGGAGGCGCGATCGCTCACTATCCTGGGCAAAGGGCGAGGTACTCAGAAGGAGCGGGTCAGTTTGTCTGCTGCAACAGTGGAGGCGATCGAGCTTTGGTTGCAGCATTTCCCCAATTGGGGAAAAGATAGCCCTCTATTTATTGCCTTGGATAACGCACACCACGGACATAGGCTCACTGGCAACGCTATCTACAATCTGGTATTTGAAGCAGCAAAGAGAGCAGGTATCAAGAAGCGGTTCTCTCCCCACCGTTGCCGACACTCTTCAATCACAGCGGCCCTCGACATAACGGGCGGGAATGTGCGGGAGGTCAAGAAGCTCAGTCGTCATGCCAGAACAGACACACTCATGATCTACGATGACAACCGCATCAATGCTCAACAAAAGGTAACTGACTTGTTGTCTGAAATGCTGTGAAGGCTCTGAAAACCTGAATTATAATCACAGCAAGCATTGTGAGGTTTTTACGTGAACAAAGGCGAATTAGTAGACGCAGTGGCTGAGAAAGCCAACGTAACCAAGAAGCAGGCTGAAGCGATTGTGACAGCTACAGTTGACGTAATTCAGGGAGCGGTAGCAGAAGGCGACAAGGTGACGCTGGTTGGCTTTGGTACCTTTGAGCGTAGGACTCGCAAAGCCCGCGAAGGTCGCAACCCCAAGACCGGAGACAAGATGCAGATTCCAGCGGCCACAGTTCCAGCTTTCAGTCCTGGCAAAGTCTTTAAAGAAAAAGTTTCAGTTTAGTAGATGGGCTCTTCTCTCCTAACAGTTAACCGCGCCTCCTCTTGTAGGGGGCTTTTTATTACCTCAGTCCGATCGCGCTTAAAAACTCACTAGCGGCTTGGAACTCTTCACGCACTAGCTTGGCCCTAAGTCTTTCGTTGGCTACTTTTAGCTGCTCTACCTCTTCTTGCAGCCGATTCAGCAACTCTGCTACTTCCTGATAGCGCAGCCGTTTTTCACCCACAGCCTGAGTGTCAATGAACGTGAATCCTTCTCTGATGTAACGCGCCATCTGACTGTCCAACGAATGTATTGAGCATGCCCAATTCCCCATCCGATCGCCCCTAATCCCATCTCTCAACCCCAAACCGCAAAACCCGAAAAACCAACGCAGCGGGAATTCTAGACGCAGAAGAGAATTTTATCTGCGGTTTATTTGCGGTTATCTGCGGTCATGCCAAAGAAGATTGATTGGGAGCCTATTAAGCAAGCATACCTATCAAGTGACGAGTCTTTAGCCTCGGTTGCTTTGCGTTTTGGTGTGAGTAAACGAGCGATCGAGGATAAGTCTGCTGAGGGTGGATGGGAAGCACTTAAGACCGCGGGGCATGTGGCTTGTGAGGAGGACGAGGAAGAATCCCCCATTCCTCGTCGCAGGAGATCTTTCGATCGCAAGGCCAAGATTGACGAAGTTGACGAGATTGACCATGCCATCACTCAGTTGTCTGGCTGGATTGGTGGAGGCGCTGAACCAAAATCACTAGAAGGGTGTGCCTCAGCTCTAGCCAAGCTGATTGAGTTGCGACGGAAGTTAGTGCCTGCAACTGCTGCCGAGCTGGCGGAACAAGTGCTTGCCTTAGGAATTTCGCCCACTGAGTTCGTGACCGAGCTTAAGGAAAAATGGCAGCGCCGCGCGTAAGCAAGCAGCAAGAGCTTATCGACGAGCTAGAAGAGCAGTTCGACTTGAAGGATAAGGGCGATCGCCCTGACTTAGCTGCAAAGTTGGCTCAGGGCTTAACCGACTGGGCACAACCCTTATTCCTTCCCAAACGATACAAATGCTTGTGGGGAGGGCGTGGATCTGGTAAGAGTTGGGCCGCTGCCGACGCTCTGCTAATTGAGGGGTTGAGGCGAAAGATCCGAGTGCTGTGTGCCCGTGAGTTTCAGGCATCAATGCGCGATTCGGTTCACGCTCTGCTCAAGGGCCGCATTGAAGTGCTGGGTATAGAGGATTTCTATAAGGTGCAAGACACCATTATCCTTGGCTCAAATGGCTCCAGCTTCATTTTTCGGGGTGTGCGGCATAACGTGCAGTCGATTAAATCGATGGCTGGTATCACCCATTGCTGGCTGGAGGAAGCGCAAACCATCTCGGCTGAGAGCTGGCAGGTACTAGTTCCAACGATTCGAGAGGAAGGCTCTGAGATTTGGGTCACGTTTAACCCACTCAATAAAACTGATGCGGTCTATCAGGAGCTGGTAGAGAAGCCGCGATCGAATGCCTATGTCGAACGAGTCAACTGGGACCGCAATCCATACTTTCCCAAGGTCTTGGACGATGAACGGCGAGAGATGGCGGCGACTGACTCAGACACTTATCAACACATCTGGGAGGGTGGTCTATGGGAGCAGTCCGACGCGCAGATTCTAAACAAGAAGTGGATTATTGATGAGTTTGAACCGCTCGAAGGCTGGAATGGCCCCTATCACGGTGCCGACTTCGGCTTTGCTAAAGACCCCACCACACTGATTAGATGTTGGGTGCATCAGAACCGCCTCTACATCGAACACGAATCTTATGCCGTGGGTCTGGAGCTTGACCACACATCCGATCGCTGGAAGCTAGATATTGAAGGGTGCGATCGCCATACCATCAGAGCCGACAGTGCCCGACCTGAGTCGATTTCTTATTTAAAGCGTCACGGCATCCCCAAAATTGAAGCAGTAGCCAAGCGACCAGGCAGCGTTGAAGACGGTATTGCTCACCTACGATCCTACGAAAAGATAATTATCCACCCCCGCTGCAAGCACACCGCCGAGGAAGCTAGGCTCTATTCCTATAAAGTCGATCGGCTGACTGGAGACGTTCTGCCAGTCGTGGTTGATGCCGACAACCACATGATAGACGCTCTAAGATACGCCCTGGAGCCAATGATCTGCGCTCGGCCCAAGGGTATCAAGCGATCGGGTATTCAGTTGTATTGAGGCAAGAATATGGACCAAGATTTGCAAGCTACTCTCACAGCCATTCTTTACTACTTGTACAGGCAAGCTGGCTGTCCATACGGCGACAGCTTATCTGGCTTAACAGCGTGGAAGAGAGTTAATTTGGACGCTCCGTTTAATGAGTTGGCCCAGAAGCATCTGAATTCAAAGAATTAAGACCGCGATCGCCTACTCAAGTTAGATAGCGTTCTACCCAAAGTAATGAAGCAATTTGGCAATTTCGGGTAGCAACTTGTTAGTTTCTTCGACCAGCTTGACACTCACAGGTAGTGACGCAACCGTTCCTCTAATAATTTTGACTGCTGTACCTGTCATTTTTTGTATTACCCCTGTCTTAGGGTTTTTTCCAGCCTCTGCCAAGACATTAATCTGCTCTAATGCCTCTGCCTTGTCTTCAGGTTTTAAGCTTGGTTCATTCTCGATCGCTGCCTGAAGCTGCACTAATTTGTCTGCTAACTCTGTTGATTCCGACGTATTTAGCTCTCTCAGTTGATGAATAGTATTTGTGACAACACCGCTGATATTGCCACCTGCTACAACACCGCTAATATCAGAACCAATCATATTGCCGTTGGCATCACGACCGGCCTGAACGTTAGTTGAGTGATCGCTTGTCATGCTAATACCTCCGTGGTGTATAGCGCCTATAAATTTCTGAATGTTGTAGGTTGCGTTGGCCGCAACTCGCCTCTCTTCTCTAGAAAAGGTCATTCCCTCTTCTAAGATTCCGTCTTGCTCCAACTTTATGGACCAATTGAGAACAATATCTCTAACAGCCTCTAGAATTCCATGTATTTGCGAGCGATCAACATGTATGGCTGGCTGAAGAGGGACGTTCATACCTTGCATCAGCAACGCTTCCATTTCTTTAGAAAGAAATATTAGGACAGTTGAGCCATCTCTTATGGCTAGCGACTGAATCTCACTAATAGGCTGATGCATGGGACAGCTAGACAAAAATTCATCAAGATCTGAAGAAAGCATGACTGGTACCCAACCGTGATACGGATTTCTTGCTTTCACCTGTCCTTCGACAAACCGATACTGAGGTAGTCTTGAGCCGTCAGAGTACCCACTAAGTTCTAATGCTGCCCATTCTTGAAATTCCTGAATACTGAGTTTCTTTGCAATAACTAGGGCTTTACGCAATAGAAACAAAACAGAGCTCGATGGATCAAGGGCATCTCTTTGTAACTCCAAAACTAACGAATTCATAAGGCAGTTGACTAAAATAGCGCACTAAAGTTTTAAGAAGTTTTCTATGCTCTGATATCAGCTTGAAACCTCAATGTTTTCTTTGATATTCAAAGCATTACCAATGAGATTGATGTTCCATTGACGAATACCCTTACGCCAATGATTTCTGACAGCATCTTTAATCGGTGGATAAGTGTTAACCAATTGAACCCTTCCATCCTTAATTGCCCATTGCTCAGTCTCTTGGGAGAATCCATCCTCAATCCAGACGATCCGCTGATCCCATTTGAAACTATGCCAGCGGGCCGCTAAATACTTTCCGTCCGATGTCTGAGTTGAAAACTGTGTACGTGCTTCACGAAGCCTGTTTGAAGATAATGGATAAGCAACTGGCCAACAACGAGTTTTAGACCACTTATTCCATAGAGTTGACTCTTGTCCCCAAGAAGAAATCCAAAACGGCTGAATCCAGGGAGAGCGATCGATAACCTCCAAGAATTGCCTTGCTCCTTGAACAGGATAAACAGGGCCGTTGTGCTTATCTAACCACTCTGCTGAAGTGTCAACCCCATCTACGCTCAACACTCCCTCAATGTCCAGGAATAGTAGTATTGGCTCCATTATTATTGGCTCCACAAATTTCTGCTTAACTAGATTAGTTTTGCTTGATGTATCTGACCCAGCTAGAGCCGCTTTTGAGCAAACAAAGCAAGAATCCCCCAGATATACCGAGGGATTAGCGCTGCTGATTTCAGCTTAAAAGCTATAGGGTTAGCTATTGTGGCGCACGTTGCGAGAGAACAGAGGCAGCGAGGTCTCTTGCTGTTTGACTATAGGAAGAGTCATTTAGTACTGTACTGGCTAAGCTAGCCATCTCAGCACTAGTCTGACGCTGCTCATTAGCAGATTGCGACAGGACCGATGCGGCCAAGCTTCTGGCTGCATCGCTATAACGCCCATTCTGCATCACCTCAGAAGCCAAACGTGCCATTTCAGCACTACTACGGCGATTGGTACTCATATTTAGGGAACCTTTAGTAGGAGAGAGTGCACAACTGAATTGCTGTACTCTCACAACTGTAGACCCTGCTCCAACAAGTGTAGATAGTAGTATTACTGCAATAGTACACATTTAGTACAAGCACATTTCTATTGCTTAGGTAGATATACGATGGAAAGCGGATTTTCTCGCCAAGAAACTTTACGTTTAACAGGTTTAAGTTCACATCAACTTAGTTATCTTGACCGCACAGAGCTTGTAATACCTAAGAAATTTGGTCATCCCAAGCACCCCAGTGTTATTTATACATGGGAGCAGATTTTAGAAATCAAAACTGTTACTCGTCTGCGAGAAGAATTATCACCTCAAGAGATACGGGTAGCTATAGATTCTCTTAAAAATCAAGATTATGATTCGTCTCTATTCAAAATGAAATTGCTATTTTTCAACTCAAAACTTTATTGGATCAAAGATGAGGAAAGCCTTAAAAGTAAAATCATAGAACTCATTGAAAATTGTCAAGGTCAAATACTTATGCATACAGCTGACCCAATTGGAGACGTTGTCTCAGAGCTATGGACGGAAGCTAAGAAGCATCATGTCTTAGATTTTGATAAACGGGCTAGAGCTTTGGCTCTGGGAGTGCATTAAACATGGCAAACTGAGGGCGATCGCGCCGCTGATTAACCCCCCTTAGGCATGCGATCGCCTGCTAGTGAAGTACCCTCGCGTTTCCATAAAGACCTCTGATCCCCAATTGTTTTGCTCTAAATTCTTATTGTCACTGCCTCAATTTTTGGAATACCGTGACGCTTGAGTTGACGCTTTCCCCCTAACCCTGCGGTATAAGCGGAGATTCCTGATTCATCGACTCTTGACTAGACGGTTTCCCGTCCCCGCCAGACCGTCTCCACAGGCATTTTCTAGAACCGTGCGCCCCACGGCTCTGTTTCTAATCACTTGAGCGCTAGCAACATCTCGCGGCTTGGAAGACCCACAGTTCTCGCACTCGTGCCAGCGATCTTTCAAGACTTTGCCGACTGTTATGCCACAATCTGGACATTCCTGGCTAGTGCCACGGGCATCCACTTCCTGGTAAGCCACACCGCGTTTGAAACAGACCCAAGGCAAGATTCGATGCAAGAATTGTCCATGTCCCGCATCGAGCATGTGTTTGCCGAGAAACCCACGGCTCAATCCGACCAGATTTAACTGCTCCACCGCAATGGTTTCGCCTCCATTACAAAGACGATGAGCCGTCTTGAAGTGGAAGTCTTTGCGAGTGCGGGCAATTCGCTCATGCAGTCTTGCTATTTTCTTCTGTGCCTTCCGCCAATTGTTCGACCCGATGACTTTGCGCTTCAATCTGCGTTGCAGCAATTTAAGCTCGCGTTGCATGTCTACAAAGAATCGCGGTCGCTCGATTTCTAATCCGTCTGACGTGGAAAGAAAGTATTGCAGTCCAACATCAACGCCGACAACATGTCCACTGAGGGGGATATCAGGAACGTTAACCTCTGCCTGAAATATCAGCAGCAAATAAAAGCCCGATGCCCGTTTTAGAATCTTTGCCTGTTTAATGTTGAATCCGTCAGGCGCAGGACGGGATTGCCTGAACTTGACTAGTCCCAAAGAAGGTAGCTTGATCACGCCTTGCCCCAACGGATTCTTGCTCAGTTGGGGAAAAACAAACGATCGCATAGCTCCCTGCTTCTTGAAGCGAGGAAAGCCGAGTTTGCGGTCTTTCATATCCTTGAAAGCTTTATCCAGCCTCTTTAAGACTTGCTGCAACACCTGAGCATTTACTGAAGCGAGTCTCGGATATGCCTTCTTGGCTTCAGTGAGTGCTTTGCATTGCACCACATAGCCTGGATAAGGCGTATCTACGCTCATGATGTACTCACCACGCAATGAGCACGCATTGACCGGACACTTACGCGAAGCAATCCAGTCCTTGCGCTCTCTCAGTGCATAATTCCATACCGAAGTACAAACATCCAAGATGTGATTTATCTCGTCAATTTGGGATTGGGTAGGAATCAGCTTGTACTCATAAGTCAGTGTCAGCACAACTTCAATTCCTTGCTGAGATAAGCATCAAACAAATAAAGGACTGAACAGAGGGAGCGATCGCCCTAGCAAAATCCGCAAATTGCGGAATATGGAAGATTGAAAGCTAGCGATCGCCCCTCATTCAAATTCCGAACAGTTCGGATTACGGAGAGCTGAGGCTAGCGATCGCCCCTACAAAATCCACAAATTGTGGAATTCGAAACCTGAGAGAAGCGATCGCCCTCTGCCCAAATTCCGAAAATTTCGGAATTCAAACTGAGCAGAGAGCATCCCTGCAAAATCGGAAAATTTCCGCTTTTGAGCTTTTCCCCAATTGGGGAAACTACAATCCGATGAATTCAGCGCAATCTAAAGCAGCGATTTGCTGAACCATTGCAGCTCTGGCCCCTATCTTCGCGACAGAATATTGATTTCTAACTAGCTCTAGCTCAACCATTGCCTTGGCTTTGGCTGCGATTAATTGGCCGAGGTTATGGAGTGCTTCTTGATAACTGGGATCGCTTTGTAAGAGTTCAAAGCGCACAGCCTTACGTTGGGGGTCGTTCTTGTAGTCGCCAAAAGCAATTTGAGCATCGACTCTGCCTTCTATTGAAGTGATGATGCGCTTGGCTTGAGTGATCTGGAATTCGAGATCGTTGACGAGAGTGGAAGCTTGGGCAATAGCTTGGGGATAGTCTTGTAAATTCATGGTTGAACACTTCCGTAGGGCAATGTGTGGACAGGTAAGGCTTGTTGCGGTTCACCGATACCAGACAGGAGCAAAACCAGGAGTAGGGTAAGGGCGATCGCGGCTTGTGTACGCTGTTCTGAATTCATGAATGATGAAGAGTGATCTCGTGAGAGCACTGATGGCTCTTTAGAGTTGTCCGGGTTAGCGTAAAAGAACGAATTTCTTTGCTAGAGCGATCGCCCCTACCGCATATAAGGAGCGATCGCTTTTTTCTTGGAGCTACTTAGAAGGGGCAGCCATCTTCAGGCACCCAAGTCTCGTTAATTTTCCAGCAAGCATCGAAGTGATTGCGGATGATCCGGGTGATGAAGGCAAAGCGATCGTTGTTCGTTACGAGGTCAACTAGGCGCTCGTTGCCTTGACAGTCTTCGAGCTGGATGATTAAGCGGGTGGATTGCTTGGTGATGGGGCGATCTTGATCCATCACTGAGAGGTAGGTGTAGCCATCTACTAGAGAGAGGCTGTCGATTTTGGCAGGGGCAATGGAACGGACTTGCTCTTCTAGGTAGGTTTCGAGTTCTAGTTGAGCAGTTGCTTGAATGCGACCAGAGCCACGCTCTTCTTCAGCAAAAACAGGCGCGATTGACTCGACGCGATCGGGCGTGTATACCATAGTGATTAAGACCTTTAATTAAGGGTTGTCTTAGAGAGAAGGCGGTTTCTGATTGGCGTCGGGACCGCCTTTTCTCTATGCTTATTATGCGTCAACATGTTGACGGTGTCAATTAGTTGACGCAATATTCTAAAGCACTATCTTGCGTCAGCAAGCTGTGTTAGTATCTTGACAGGGTTAGGGCATGGACATGAAACAACTTCGTGAACGCCTCGGCCTCCGTACCGTTGATGTCGCTTCTCGCCTAAACGTAGGGGAATCAACAGTACGCAATTGGGAGCACGGTCGTTCCGTACCCCGATTTGAAATCGTTTCTGATCTACTGCGGCTGTATCAATGCAGTTTTGAGGAGCTAGATCAGGCGGTTAGAGAGTCCAAAGCACAAGCAGGAGGCACAGACTAGGCTTCCAATAACAAAGCGATCGCTTCCCTCGTCAAAGTTTCGCGATCGCCGTTCACTGCACGTCCGTCAAGAGGCACAGCTATGAATATCCTATCCGACTCCGTACTCGTGGAGTCTAAATCCGCACGTGAAAACCAGCTCACGGCACTCAGCCACGACCGCGCGACTGAAGTACTGAACAAAACTAAAGCTCTGTTCTTTGCCTTGTGGCAAGGAGTAGGGCTTGCAACTACAGAGCAAGTAGCAGAGTTCTATGAGGTCTCTACAGAAAATGCTCGGCAACTCGTCAGAACTCATCGCGATGAGTTTGAAGCAGATGGACTGAAAACCTTAAAGGGTAAAGCTCTCAATGAAGTGCGTGATCTCTTATCACTCACTTCTAAAAGCGTGAATGCCACCATCTGGACTCCTCGCGCTGCTCTGCGTCTCGGCATGCTGCTGCGGGACTCCGAAATTGCTAAAGCGATCAGAACTTCTTTGTTGGATGCAGTAGAGCAAATTATTCCGGCTCTTGCTCCCACTCCTGAGGCTCCTGCCCTCCCCTCGCCCGATCGCTTCACGCTACTCAAGGAAGCGGTGGAAATTGGCAACCAGCTTGGCGGCTTCGATGACCGTCAAAAGATGCTGCTCAAAGATCAACTGATGAATCTGCTCATGAAAGAGCGGCTACTGCCTGAAAGTTCATCTGTATCAGTCTTATCTGCTCATTCCGCAGCAGAACTCCAAGAACGGATAGAGATGCCCATCTCAGATCGTTGCCTCGACCTCGGCTATCGTCCCAACACCAAGCAACTGCTCAGAATCGGTCAAGTTGCCGCTGCCTTCTATCGTGGTCGCCACGGTCGCCCTCCTCAAAAGCGTGAGCAGTTCGTTGGCGGCACCACTCGCATGGTCAACGTCTACACCGCTGACGACCTCAGCATCCTTGACTCAGCTATTCATTCTGTGATGGGGGACTGAGCCATGCAGAATGCCATTGACTTTCCCTACCAGGGCTGGCTGATTCGCGTCGTTCCTGATGATCAAGGTTGGACGGCTCAAGCCCAGCACCCTCGTATGAAACAGTTTTGTACTGTGGCTGGCTCTTTTCTCATGGCCTCTGATGCCCTTCAAGCTGCTCTGAGCTACGTCACTTGGGCCGCTCCTAGCTCTGCGGTGCATCAAGCACTGCAAGAACTGCGCCAAGCTCATCAACTCACTCAGCTCGAATCCAACGCCCTCGCCATCTCCTTCGACCAAGGTTGGCTCACTCACTTACCTGCCAGAGACCCGGAGAGCTAAGCCATGAATCCTGTCATCGAATTTTCCTATCGGGGCTGGCTCATCCGTGTCAGTCTCGACGAAGCAGGCTGGAGTGCCAAGACTAAGCATCCCCACCGCCAGCAGTTCAACACCATTGTGGGTGCCTTCGCCTCTGCCGCTGATGCAATTCAGGCAGGTGTGAACTACGTCACCTGGACCAACCCTAGCCGCACCATGCAGCAACTGCTGAGAGAGCTGCGAGACAGTCACCACTTGAACCAGCAGGAATACCAGCACTTGTGCGTGTCCTTCGAGAAAGGCATGCAGCGCTTATTGCCCCTCAGAACTAAGCAGGAGTATGAGTCATGACGATCGCTACAACTCTGATTCGGCCCAAGTACCTCCACTTCTACGGACTCGTCTACAAAGCGCAGTACCTCTGTCCCATTGCGGAAGAAGGCGGCTTTACCTATGAAGTGCTCACCTCCGAAGGCGAGTTCATGAGTAATAACAGTTACCACCCCTCACCCCAAGCCGCAATAGAAGCAGGCAAGCAGCTCATCGACCACTGGCTGTCTAGCCTCGTTATTGGCTTGATGTATGACGAACTCTACGAGCAAGGCCGCATCGACCAGAAAGAATATCGCCGTCTGAGTGACTCAATGGGGGAGGTCAAGTAATGCACCCACTGCACCAACGCCAGAGAGCAGAATCTCGGTTGCTGCTTCTACCCGCAGACTTGCCCCTGCCCAAGTACCAATTTGGGCAGCAGGTGCAGTGGGGAGAGGAAGAGCAAGGCTACGGCATCATTCGCGGCTTGCAGTACTTCACCCCTCGCATGTCTGAGGCGATGTCCAACAGCCTCGACTGGGTGGGCTGGTCTTACCTAGTCGAGGTAGACCCCAACAGCCCGACGAGTAGCGGCATCGAAGACGTAAAGGAAGCAGACCTAGAACTGCGGGAGGCAAAGCCATGCACAGCCTAACCCTCCCCCCTGAGTGGGGCTTACCGAAGTTCCACTTCAACCAGCCCGTGAAGCTGAAGCGCAATGGCGACATCGGCACGATTGTGGGATTGCAATACGAGCGCGGTGGCCCTGCAAAGGGATGGCACTACGAACTAGAGCTGCAACCCGATAGCGAAGCGTGGCAACCTGACTGGCTCGAATGTGCCCGTGAAGATGACCTAGAAGCGGTTGAAACGGTGAGTTGCTCCTGTGAGTTCGTCCCTGCCGCCTTACCTCTGTCCCGTGACGCTCGGATTCAAGCCGTGCTCTCTGGCATCTGTCGCACCCTGCACCAACCGCTAGAGCCTGCCGAGTACTGCCAGCGCTGGGTGTTCCATCCTCTGCACCTCCAGAACTATAAGCAAGCGTGCGATCAAGCCCTCGCTCAGGCTTGCGGTCTGCTGCCAACTGAAGTACAGCTCTGGGGTAAGGAATGGCGCAAACGTCCGGGCTACGTGCCCTACCTGCTGCGCCTAGCCGATACCGTCAAGCGCTCTCAAGCTTTGGGTGTCTGCGCTTCCAAGCTCAAGAGCCAAATTTCAGAGCTGAGCCTTGCCCTGCCAGGGGGTATCCCTCGCCCCCGCTTCCACTTCTGGCAGCAAGTACGGATTGCAGATGAATGGAACGAACACGGCACCATCGTCGGCATGGAGTATCAAAATGGCTGGTGGTACTCCATCGAACTAGACCCAGACACGCCTCATAAATTCATTGAACCCGTGCGTCACAGCTTCGAGACGGAGGTGCAACCACGATGAGCACCTCCCCTAACCTGACTTACCTCAAGCTCTGCAAAGAGTACGTCCAAATCACCCAGCGCAACTACTGCGCCGCTAAAATCCTCGCCATCATCGAGGGTTGGCAGGCATGGAAGGCCAAGCACAAGCTTGACGACTGGGTGAGGCTGACCCTAGAGCAAATCCGAGAACATCTGTTTGAGGAATACAGCATCGAAACCATTCGCCAAGCACTCGCCAAACTGACCAACAAACTGCAACTCCTCAAACGGCGCAACAACCCAAAGGCCAAATACGATCGCGCCTACCAGTACCAACTAAACCGGGAAGCTATTGATGCAGCTCTGATCCAAAAACAGGCTAAAACCCTGACTCCATCTCATTTCACAAATCTAGGAGATGATGCCTCAGATTCTGGGAGTTCATTTCCTAGTTCAGGGGTCATCAACCCCCAAACCAGTGGTGATCATATAGAAATAGATTCCACTCTAGACACCTCAATAAACACCACAACAACGGAGCCACCCACCCTCCCTGTTGTTGTGGGTGTAGAGAAATCTGAAGATCCCAAGCCAGTAAGCGCCCCCCTTCCTGTTAAGTCTCATCCTGTTCTAGAAGCATTTGGGTCAGAAGTGGAACAGGTTGCAGAGGACGACTATTCCGCCGCTGCTCAAACCGCGATTTTTGAAAAAATTGAACAAGCAGGATTTCCGCTCACCTCACCTTTGAAGGCTGAAGTTCTAGCCGCTCCTCTCCAGGTGGTTACAGATGCTCTGGCTGCTGCCGTTGAGTATCGAGACAGACATGAAGTCAGAAATCCGATCGGCTTGCTCAGGGACGCGATTAGCCAGTGCTGGAAGCTAGGAGGAAGTGAGCATCCCAAAGCAACCAAAACCGCAGAACCAGGCTTCAAAGAATGGTTTGACCTGGCTCATCAGTTGAGGTTGGTGACTGCTAGCCAGATGATTGGAGGGGAGCAATACATCCTGACTAATGATGACGAGTGGGAGCCTTGGGACTTCTTAGCGGCTGCTTTTCCGATCGCACGGCTCAGGCAGATGCTGGCTTGATAGTTGAGCAACTGGGCATCAACGTCAACCCACCGCTTGCCCAGTCAATTCGATCTACTGAGGAGCAGATCATTCTAGCCGTGATGGAAGCTCTCAAGGAAGTAATGGAAACTAGGGCCGTCACAAAACTTGCCAGGTGGTTCAGACGGGCAATTGAGGAGTGATGGCAACCCAACGACAGCTCCACTCAGGAAAGCTTGCCTGAAACTGTTCGACGAGTGGTTTCCATTGGCAAGAAGAAAGGGTTAATCATTGCTAGCACTCAGGATTACGGAGCGCCAAGGGTGTTGCCTGCTAACGACCAGTGACTATTAGTCACCGATCTGCTACATTTACATCCTCTAAACACTCTGAAGTAGTTGGGACCCCTCGACGAGAGCACTAGGTCACTGTTAAAGTGAGGGCGGGAGATTTGTAATCAAATTCAAATGCCTGGTAGCCAGCAACCGTCACTGATCATTACTCGTCCAGAACCGACTATCTTCCGCTTTATCAAAGGCGATGCACGCAAAATAAAGGGCATTGAGGCAAAAACCATAGATTTAGTATTAACATCCCCTCCCTATTGGCAACGGCGTGATTATGGGCACAAGCACCAGCTAGGGCAGGAGAAAACACCTGCGGAATATGCTGAGGCCCTTGCTCAAACCGTTGATTCTTGGCGACCGCTTCTTCGCCCTCATGCATCAGTATTTATTAATATTGGCGATACCTACAGAGACGGTTTTTTATCAGGCACTCCAGCAAGATTTGAGCTTGCAATTAGGGATTTGGGCTGGAAAGTTGTTAATCATATTGTTTGGGCAAAAGACAATGGAATGCCAGAACCCAAACGAAACCATAGGTTAGTCAGTCGCCATGAATCCATCCTGCACCTAACTCTGGGACGAAACTATTATTTTGATATTCACGCACTAACCCAATATCTTGAGCGATCCTCAAATCCTGGCGACGTGTGGCAGTTTTATCACTCCCGAAATACGTCAAAGCACCTTGCTCCCTTTCCCCCCGATCTCGTTCACCACATCCTTCTGCTGGCTTGCCCCACTTGCGTATGTTCCGTGTGTGGCCAACCCTTTACCCCTATTCTTGCTCCAACCTCAGCCCTTAATCGGTCTAGACCTCAAGCGCGTCGTGCGCTTGAGATTTATGAGAATTCAAACCTTACTGAAGAGCATCTTGCTGCCATCCGCGCTGTCGGCATTTCTGATGCCGGGAAGGGACAACAAATTCAGAAGGGTGCAGGTAAAAACTCCAAAAAAATTCAACAACTCGCACAAGAGGCGAAAGAAATTTTGGGTGGGTACTTTCGTGAATTTACGTTCGCCCCAAAACATCAAGTCGGGTGGAAAACCTGCGACTGTCAAGCCCCTACTCACCCTGGTACGGTTCTTGATCCATTCGCAGGCTCAGGCACGACCCTTTCTGCTGCCAAAGTGCTAGGCTTTAATGCAATTGGGGTAGACCTTAACCCCATCCAGCATTAGATGCTCTGCAACGATTCACCATGCCAGCTTTCAGCAAAAAAGTACTTTCGCTGTTTCTCCGCACCCGCTGCCAAAAACAACTTCATCTTTATCTTTACTCAGATCTGGAACGGGATGCATTAAAAATGCCTCCCCGCCAAACAATCCGTTCTGGGCTGGGAAGTGCTGGCAAGGCTGGTTATGAATGGCAAGACAAAAAGGTAAGTGAGTTAAAAGAGATTTTCGGTGCTGAACACGTTGTTGTCAGCCCTGAATCAAAAGCAGGTCGTCCCGGCAAACTGAAACTTTCGGAGGAACTGAGTCGGCTTGACCCTTTCCAATTTATTGTTGAAGCTGGCTATGTTGCTGACACTGTCACCTTCCGCGAAGCGATTGGTTTTGACGGCCTAACAGACCGTTATGGCAAGACTCTTGATATTGGTGGTGTCTACCCAGATATCATTCAAACGCTTCCTCCCCGAAATTCTGGGACGCTTCCATTTGAAACTGCCCAACCTGAATACAATTTGGCTATATTACCTGATGGTAGTTTAAGCAAGATTGATGAGGAAGACTGCCGTCTTCGCCTACGAGTAATTGATATTAAGTTAGCAGCAGATCCAGGGGCAAACTATTTTGCTGAGGTTGTCTATTACTCTATGACGCTCTCAGCTTGGTTGCAGGAGAATGGGCTGGATGACCGATATCTAGTGGTTGCAACCCCAGCAGTGTGGCCTGGCTCGTATGATGCTTCAAACCTCTCTAAACAGTTCGAAATATGGAATCGTCGAGGACACAAACCTACCGCTAGTGAACTATCAGCAGCGCTAGAGGAAGATATTGAAATTGCTGCTGTTGATGCCTATGTACCCCGGCTTCGACGCTTACTATGTGAACAACTTCCCACTATCCTCAGCACTTCTTGGGAAGACCTACCTTACCACGTCAGTTTCTCTTGTCAGGGATGCGAATTTCTAGGCTATCCGTGGAAAGACAAGGAAGGGAACATTGCTAACGATGAGAGACATTGCTGGCCTACTGCTGCACGCTGTAATCACCTGTCTAGGATTGCCGGACTCTCTAGTGGTGCAGCTCGCCAACTTTCAACACGGGGAGCAATCAGTGATGTGGCATCCCTAGCGAAAGCAGACCATGCAGGAGCAGCCTTTTCAGAACATCAGACGTTACGAGCAAAGGGTGCAATCTATCCTTATCGCGCGAAATCATTAAACTCAGGAATTGCGGCCGTCATCTTAGATTCTGGCGGAGATGCTTTAATGCCAAGGTGGCCAAACCTCCGCCTCTACATTTTCGTAGACTATGACTTGAGCAGTGCTATTACTGTTGCATTCGGACTGCGTGCATTCTGGCGTGAACCACTTCCTTTTGGTTCTAAGTTAAAGAAGCAGGTTAAACGTTGGAATAAAGGAGAAGGGGGTATAAGAGGGTCTCAAGAAGTTTTTCTCGTTGACCGCCGTGACACTATTCGTGAGCGAGAAGAATTTTTGAAGTTTCTTCATTCCATTAAAAAAATTATGGATGAAGTACGGCAGCAAGACGCCGAAGATGTAGCCAACGGGCGACGTAACAAAGAAGATGGAACAACTGATGATAAATCGTCTGTCAGCACTTATCAAATTTATCTGTGGGATGAAGCACAAAAGCGGCATTTGACTCGTTTAGTTAGCCGTCACTTAGCTGCTATTCTTGGCGACCCTACACTCCGTAATCTTGCTTGGCTTTTCCCTCCACCTGAACTGCTAGCGCGTGCTGAGGAATCTTCTCGTCAGTCTCCCATCACTTTCGTCTCATCAGTCGTTCAGAACACGGTTGCTGCTCCTGTTCCCCATCACTTTACCCTTCTTGAGCTTGTCCGTACATACAATAATCGAGGTTTCACAGCCTCAGTTCATCCGCTTTATCGTGAGCCATTAACCGATTTAGTCCCTAGTGAGCGAATCTATGAATATTGGGATAAGGAGAAGAATGCGTGGTGGAGAGAAGCTGGAGAGGAAATTGCTGAAACAACTCGGCAGAAACTGCTGGCGTTAGGATCAGTTGCCTCAAGACTTGAAGCAGATTTAGGAAAACTTCTTCCTGAACATCGACTTGCCGCTCCACCGCTTAATAAACCTCCTAAAACCCCATCTAAACTGTCTCCCCAAGGTCGGCTCTGGTACGAGTTCACTCGGCTCAATGCTGCTCTGCAAAAGCTTGATATCCATACAATTCAAGCAATGCCTCCGCGCGAACGCGAAGCGCGCTTTAAATCGGCAATCCTTACAGAACGCCTGAATGGAAAAGAGCGGCAAGAAGCAATTCAGTGCTTACAGCGAACATTGGGTCGTCCCCTTACATCTCTAGGAGAGCTTTTTATTTATAAATTAGCTCCTACATCAGCAGACCTTAACGCCCGAGAAGGGGATATAGGCTTCGCTCTTTCACCATTAAATAAGCCAGGTTTCCTTGATCTATCTCCTTACATTAAAGAATTAAAAGACGCTGGTATTACAGGTTTTCCTGGAGCTAAAACTATTGCTGATTCAGGTCTGACAGGTGTTTCAATCACTGCCATTGACCGAATACATCATTTCATTGCACTCAAGCCTGGCATGTTCAATCGTATTAATAGTTTGGAAGCGCTAGGCTGGCTTGATATATCCCAAAATATAATCCTTGATCCAGTTCCACAAGACTTTTTAACCTCAAAAGTTCAACTTACACTCCAAGCTATTGGCTACCCTGCTAGTGCTACTGCTGATCCAAGGATTTTAGAGACACTGGGCGAGCCAGCATCACAAAAGGGGAAAGCTTCAGCTGAAACACCAGCTTCACGGATTCTTTGGCAAGCCTCTACCCTTTACGGACAGAAGGTTGAGCGGAATACTGTCAGCCTCCGCAAAGACCTGGAGTCAAACGATTTTCGTTTGAATGACTCTCAGTGGCAAGCCTGGGAACAGGCATTAACTCAACAATTTGCACTGATTTGGGGACCACCAGGTACAGGAAAAAGTTGGACGCTTCGCAATATTGTTCTTGCAGCTGTAAAAGATGCTGTTTCCCAGGGAAAACCATTACGGCTTCTCATTACATCTGGAACCTACACTGCAATAGATAACGTTCTACTTGGTGTAGACAAGATGTTAGCCAAATTGCTACCGGAAAAACCTTACTCAATATTCCGTCTACAGAACAACCTTCGCCCAATTCCAGACAAATTGGCTGCTGACCATGCTGACGTTATTAACGTTCCCTTCGAGAAAAATGTCTTTCCTTCAGAAATCACTCAGTTAACTAATGAACTGAATAATCCAACCTCTATTACAGTTGTAGGGGCACCGCCTCACCAGTTGCATAACCTTGCCTGTCTTGGCAAAAAAACGCCAGCTCAGAAGGATATTCGCCGCACCTGGTCTGATTTTGTAGTGCTTGATGAAGCCTCTCAGCTTGACGTAGCGACATCTACCCTAATTTTCACTAAAGTTGCTGAAAGGGGCAGTGTTGTTCTGGCAGGTGACGATCTTCAACTTCCTCCTGTCCATCAAGCTGATGCTCCAGACGATCTTGCCCATGTTGTTGGCTCAATCTACAACTATTTTCTCCGTCAACACAAAATCGAACCGACTCCACTTCAGGATAATTATCGCTCAAATGAGACAATCGTCGCTTTTACAAGACTAGCTGGATATGATCCAGGCTTAAAAAGTCATTCACAATACCTTTCTCTTAGATTCCTTGAACCTATTCCAACCAGCCAGCCAGATGCCTGGCCAGACAATCTTTTCTGGACACCAGATTGGAGCCATTTACTTAACCCTGCTCATCCTACGACTTGTTTTATCTACGAGGATGAGTTAAGCAGCCAAGTAAACGATTTTGAAGCTGATGCTATTGCAGCCTTGATTAGTTTGTTATACGGACGACTCAAACAGGATCTTGCTAATGAGAAGGATTTCAACGGTTCTGTGAAAGTAACCACAGATAGGCTCCACGATGAGTCATCCTTCTGGAAGTTTGCTGTTGGCGTTGTTACACCTCACCGTGCCCAGCAAAGCAAGATCGTTCAACGACTTCAGATGGTATTTCCACACCATCCTGCTGATAAGATTCGTGATGCTGTGGACACCGTTGAGCGGTTTCAGGGGCAACAGCGGCAAGTTATTCTTGCCTCCTTTGGTCTTGGAGATCCAGACATGATCCAGAGCGAGGATGAATTTCTCTACAGCCTCAATCGGTTTAATGTTCTAGCATCGCGTTCCCAAGCAAAACTTATTGTCTTCACAACTCGGACATTAGTAGATCACCTCTCGAATGATTCTGATGTTTTGAAGGAGTCCAGATTACTCAAACGCTATGCTGAAACGTTCTGCAATAAAGAACAGCCACTTAACCTGGGGTACCTTCGCCATGGAAGCCTAGAAAGTCGTCCTGGAGTTATGAAGTATCGTTAGTGTACTTTGTTGACATATCGAAAAATTGAAGTTTTTACATACTAGGAATTCCAGCGATTTTGCCCAAAGTAAACAATCATATTTAGAGATTAATTGCTTTAAAATTTAAGCGCTCGAAGTTTTGCAGGGAAAGGCACAGAGTCTAATAAGCTTTAAGTCCCTAATCCTCTAAATGCGGGTTGTAGTCAGCCAGCGATCGCCTCTTGCACTTCACCCGTGCGATCGCCCCTAACTTTTCCCCAATTGGGGAACGCAACCAAGTCAGTGAACTGCTGCTCATCCCTGCCAATTGTCTAGAATTCGAACATCTGCTTGCAGTGGCTCTGGGGTTGACTTCCTAGGTCGCAGGGAGTTTTGAGGACTTATGAAATTCTTTATAACTCACCCAACATTACCTGCGATCGCCTCCAGCGGATGAAGTCTTGCCAGGAATTGTATGCAGGCTAAGCTAAACCTTGAAAATGCAGACTTTGCCAGACTGTTCAAATTTATGTCGGACTACCAAAACTTTATTGTTGACTATCCGCAGAGATGCGCCCAGCTCTTGACATTACTCAGTCCATCAGCCAATCAGCATAAGCTTGATGTGACTTTAGCTTTGGCGATCGCTGCTACAGGCCTACTCGTCCCATATGAGCGCCTTAAACCTGCCATCTCTTATGAGCAACCTATGCAGGATCGCAAGCGTTACCAAAAAGCAGCAGCGCAATTAGACCATTTATTAAAGCAACCTTTTCTCATTGCACTTTCAGGAGTGGCTTCTCCCAATTCGTGGACTTATGGTGAGCTAAGGTCGGTGAGCGGTTTACCGGATGAGTGGCAAGAGTTGCACAATCCAGCAGAGCTTAGTCCAACCCGGTCAGTGCAAGACGTGCTCAATGTACTGAGGAATGCATTGGCGCATGGCAACATTTACACAAAGCCTAATAGGCAAGGTCACATTCAAGAAATAGTTTTTGTGTCAGGTGCGGCGAGAAAAAATACAAATCAGCAAACACAATATAAGTTTGTTCACGTCTCGCCAGATGACTTTCAAAACTTTCTGCTGACATGGCTTAGTTTTCTACAGGGCTTGGATTTGCCTAGTGAAGTGATTCAAAAAGTGCTCGACGATTAACAGCGATCGCCCTCCTCTCCAGACCATAGGAACCATACGGCAGATTTATCCTGCCTGCCGTGACCTACTCCTACAGCGATCGCTTTAAAAAAACTCCCCTACCTGATGCCAACCTTGGCCCAATGCCAGAGAGTAGCAAATCTGGTGTCGAGGTACCAAGCCTTGCCTACCAGCAAATGGCAGCTTATTGGGCCGTCGTCTCAGCCGTGCGAGGTGGCACTTCCAAGATCCGAGAGCAGGGTGAGGCTTTCTTACCTCTTGAGCCACTAGAGAAAATGCCCGCCTATGGGCGACGATTAAACAAGTCTTGCCTTGCGCCTTGGTATGTGCGACTGGTACGCGGACTGGTCGGAATGGTGCTGCGGAAGCCCGTCAAAGTGGAGGCTGGAACCAAGACGACTGAACATCTAGACAATATCAATCTGCTAGGCGATGACCTTAATACCTTTGCCCATGAAGTGTTTGAGGCGGCGATCGATCATGGGTACACGGGCATTTTTGTAGACTATCCTCGCGCAGATGGTATTCAGTTGCTCTCAGAGCAAATTGCAGCAGGACTAAGGCCGTACTGGATTCACTACACTGCACCGGAGATTATTGGGGTGCGCTATCAAATTCAGGGCAATTTACGACGGTTTACCCAGGTTCGCATTAGAGAGGTCGCGATCGAGCCTGACGGGGAATTTGGAGAGCAGGAAGTTGAGCGCATTAGAGTCTACGACCTATTTGAGGGGCGCTGCCGTTGGCGACTGTTTGCCAAGACCGATGGCAAGGATGAGTTTGAACAGATTGACGAAGGGTTTCTGAGCCTGTCATTTATCCCCTTCGTACTTGTCTATACCAACAAGAAAAAAGAAATTGCTGTCCAGCCGCCGATGCTGGAAATCGCCTATCTCAACATCAAGCACTTCCAGCTCAGCTCTGACCTTGACCACAGCTTACACCTGGCTGCGAACCCCAAGTTAGCGCTCTTTGGTTACGACCCAGAGCAAGGTGATGTGGTTGCCGTAACCGACGAGGCATTAATCTTTGAAAACCATGAAGGAAGGGCAGAGTGGCTAGTTTGTCCGCTTGATGGCTTTGATGCACACCAAGGGCGAATCGACAAAATCGAAGGCCAGATGTCGGCTCTAGGTCTCGCCACGATTGTGGGTCAAAAGAACGTGGGTGAGTCGGCAGAAGCTAAGAAGCTCGATCGCTCGCAGGGTGACTCAATCATGGCGGTGATTGCCCAAGGCTTGCAGGATGGCTTTGACTTGTGTCTGGAATACCACGCCGCCTACTTGGGTGAGGAGCCAGGAACCTGCCAAGTGAATCGTGACTTCAACCTCAATGCTCTGACCTCTCAGGATGTGACCGCCTACTCTGGCTTGCAGCAACTTGGTCAAATCAGTTTGGAAACCCTGCTGGAGCTGCTTAAGAAAGGTGAGGTTCTGCCAGATGAGTTTGACGTTGAGAAAGAAATTCAGAAGTTAGAGGCGAGCGATCGCCCATCAGAGAGAGTGCTTAACCCAGATGCAGAAATTCCAACCGACCAACCCAACGGCGCTGACCCAAGCTCAAATCAGCGAACTGTCGAAGATTCGGGTGAAAGACCTACGGCTGGCGATCGCAACCGCCAATCCAGAACTGAAGCCTTACCTGCAAGCTGATGGCTAATGCTGTTTATGACAAGAGAACGGGTCAATTTCACGGGGGCGATCGCCGTTTTCTTGCCCGTGCCGAAGTCTTGCGGCTGGTTGATGGTGAAGCAGCACGGTTGGAGACTCGGTTGAGTGGTCATGCTCGACTGCTGACCCAGGACAAAATCGGTGTGGCTGAGTTTCAGTTGAGGATGGCTGAAGACGTGAAGCTCTCCCACTTGAGAATGGCGGCGTTTGGTGCAGGTGGTGAAAAGCAACTGAATGCCCGTCACTTTGGCACTGCTGGACAGGAGTTGAGGCGGCAATACAAGTACTTGCAGGGCTTTGGGGATGCGATCGCTCAAGGTGAGCTGAGTGAGAAACAAATCCTGGCTCGTGCTAAGTCCTACGGCGTGAGTGCCAGAACTGCCTTCTTTAAGTCGGAGAAGCTGACCCGCCAGAGCTACGGTGCGAGGGAGGCAAAGCGCAGCCTAGACAGTCAATCTCGTCACTGTTCATCCTGCTTGGGTCACTCAACTGGGGGCTTATGGCTGCCCATTGATCAGGTTGTTGCGCCGGGGGTGGATTGCGAGTGCAGCAGCCGCTGTCGCTGTCGGATTGTTTTTAGGGATGCTTAGGGGCGATTGACATCTTCGTCGAAAAGGGAAAGCCACGCCTGAAAGTTGATGTAGTCGATAACTATCAAAACAATCGGAAGTGCCAAAATTATGCTGAAGCAGATCGTGAAAACCACCATCGCAAACTCTGACTGCTTGCCTATAGCAAGATGCTCAGGACTTGCTACGGATCTGTAAATCGCAGTGGTAGTACATGTTTGCATGGCGATCGCAATCAAATTGGAAACAACGGGATTAATTGACCATCTTTAACGATGGTGGGCTGAAGTAGTGAGCTGTCAGAGATTTGGTAAAGCGAGACTCCTGCAAACTTGCCGAAATAGATCACCCTAGCAGTAAACAGCTCTTGCACTCGGCTGGTTAGGTTCTTGTCTTCAGGAGCGCATAAGAGATCGTGAGTATAGAGATCATGGGCAATGTTCACCTTGTAATCTATCGCTGCCTCTCGGCTCATTACAACGGCGGCGGTAGAAGTATTAACCTCAGAAGACTCTGTAGCTCCTAGGCGCTTATAAAGCTGCTGAACCGTAAAGCGTACTTTGCCGCGTGTGTCACTCATAGCGATCGCCTCCTGCTCTAGCTCGTAGGAATCATAGCGCGAACTTAACAGCGGGCCATGCCTGCCCCTATGGGAACCTATGACGACTCTCCAGCAACTGAAGCAACTAATCGAAGCAAGCTCTGATGCCGAACTAAAAAGCCAAGCGGCTGCTCTCATCGCCACCGTTGAAACCGAAGTATCTGGCCTGGGTGAAGAAAAGGTCGCACTACTCCGCAAGCGCGATGAACTGCTGGGCAAGCTAGCCAAATTCAAGAAGTTTGAGGCGCACGCTGACGTTGATATTGATGAACTGCTGCAAATCAAGAGCCGCTACGAAAGCCTTGATTCTGAGAGTAAGTCCAAATACCAAGAACTTTACGATAAGGACAAGACCGCCTTTGATAAGCGCTTGGAGCAAATCGAGAAAGAGCGTGCCCAAGAGAAACTCGATCGCGAGAATGAGCAAAAGACTCTTGCCGCCGAAAAGCTAAAGACTGCAACCATCCTGGAGCTTTCAAAGCCTGAATATAACGTGTTCGACCCTGAGCAATTATTCATGCTGGTTGGCTCTCAGATCCGCTTGAGTGAGGCTGGCAAGCTGGTCTCTGGGGATGAGTACAAAGAGGTGGCGATCGCTGACTACCTGAGCACACTGAAAGAGCAGCCAAGGTATCAGAATCAGTTCAAGGCCAATGGTGCCAACGGTAGTGGCTCCACTCCCTCTCAAGGTTCTGGTAGCTCTGGCACAGCAAACCCCTGGAAAAAAGAAAGCTTTAACCTAACTGCGCAAGGTCGCATGATGCGCGAGAACCCAACGCTGGCTGCATCCATGAAAGCAGCGGCTGGAGTGAAGTAGATATGAACTTTGTAATAGGTCTAGCTGTAGGTCTGGTAATCGCTTGGACTACAGCAGTAGGGTCTTGTATCTGGTTTCTGCTTCATGCTCAGTGGTCGTCAGCGATCGCGGCATTCCTTGTCGCTCGGCTGTTGGATTGGGTAGCTGGTCAAGTACTAGAGGCACTGAAGTAGTTATGGGCATGGATGCAAGCAAATGCCGGGAGATTGTGGATGCCAACATCCTCAAGATGATGCGTCAGCTCGGTGTGCAGGCTTGGAGGGTTTCAGTTTTGTATGAGCCTGCTGGCAATAATCCGAACTGGGTTGCCTCATGCTTGACCAACCTGCCCTATCAGCGGGCCACAATTCGAATTGACCCACAGATGGCTGAGAGTGAAGAGGACGTTCTTGACTCATTGCGCCATGAATTAATCCATGTGCTTCTGGCACCTCTCGACGCCTACCGAGATTTAGTTACCAGCAATATTGAAGCTGACAGCTCGATGGATGCAGCTGAAAGTCGAGCTTGGACTATGGCGATCGAAACTTGCGTGCTGGCAGTAGAACGGATCTTTGACTGGGGTTTGGACTTGAAGCCAGGTCAGTCAATGCCAGTGGCAGTAGAGCCAGCGACTGAGGAGAAGCCAGTTAAAGAGAAGCGATCGCGCAAATCTAGGAGTAAGTAGTTAATACAATGCTGGATTTCATGACTTGGCTTTTTTTGGGGCTAGCTTCAGCCAAGTGGTTGCACGCCCTCGTCTGGTTCTTGGCTCATGCTCAGTGGCAATCCGCGATCGCTGCCCTTCTTATCTTGTTGCTATTGGAATGGACAGCCACTCGGTTGTGGCACGCACAACGCAAATCTAAAAGCAAATAGCCAACTCCACACCATTGCAGAGCAGGGTTTTGGCCCTGCTTTTTAATTAGAGCGAGCCGTGAAGAGAATGCTGGGGTTTAGGGATGCCTTCATGTCAGTGAGTATCGATCACTGGGCTTCTTATTTGGTTTAGTTTGGAGTTTTCAGCCCTTTACTCTCGTACAGTCAACCTTTGAGCCAAAATAGGCCAAGTTAGAAATTGGAATAGGGGTGATGGGGCGAATGATGGATGATTCATAGTACTAGCTGAAATGCTAAGTTCAGCCCTAATAGCTATGAACCAACTTTTCGAGTTTTACCGCCTACGATAGACTGATGCTTATCATCAAGTATCAATCATCTATAGGCAAGCTATGTTCGTTGAAACGATCGGGGCAGTTAGTACAGGTGTTAGTACGATTGAGATTGCCCAGAAGGCGTTTCCAACGTTTAAGAGAATTTTTAATTTATTGAAAGATGGAGAGTTAAAGATCGCAATTTTTGGCGCTGGTGGAACAGGTAAAACAACCTTAGGCAGACTTTTGTCTGGAGAATTCGAGCTAAGTGGCTTGCTACAAACTTATCAAGAATCTATTTCAACAGAGCAGTATAGGCTTGATGGCAATACTGTTGGGTCTGTTATTGTTGCTCCAGGACAAGAACGGCGGCAAGATACATGGGATGATCTTTTAAGAAGTATAGCTGGCGGCAAGATAAAGCTTATTATCCATATTGTGTCATGGGGATATCATTCATTTGGAGAATTCAGTTACACCCAGCATAGGCTCTATCAAAATGGTATGACTTCAAAACAGTTCATAGAGGAATATGCAGAAGAATGTCGAAATCGAGAACTTGATGTTCTGAAAAAGATAGAGCCACACTTGTCAATTGCCAATCAAAGAAAAACAGTGTTGATCACTCTAATTACAAAACAAGATTTATGGTGGAGTGACAGGCAAACAGTAAAAAGCTTTTACACTAATGGTGCTTATGAAAATTTAATTCGAGAGATTAGTAACAAGCGTGGTTCTGCTAACTTCATTCACGAATACAGATCAGCCTCATTGGTGCTGGAAAATTTAGTCTCAGGCACAAATGAATTACTATTAGAAACTACTGCTGGCTATGACCAACGACTAAAATTCGCCAATTTCATGCAGTTTCTTAACACTATTGAGTCTCTTTTTGAGATTTCTCTCAGTGTTCAGGAGAAGTAGAGCCATGGAAATAGACAACGAAGATTTATTCAAAAAAAGACATTATACCGATGAGGATAGACAGCTTATTATTTCGCTTTTGGCGGAGTATTCAGAAAAGCTTCTAAATGCATGCGATCGAATCGGCATGTATCAAAATCGCGTACGAATAGCAGCACTTTTTTTTCCCTTTCTAGCCTATATGGCAACATTGCTTACTGACTTTTCAAAGCTATCTTCAGACCCTCTTCTTAGAATAATCTTTTTTATTTCTTTATTCTTTGTTGTTGCGTCCACAGTAAATTTTTTATATGAAATTAGAAAGACATTAGAGTTGCTAGAGCGAGATGCCAAAAGAATTGCTTTGAAGCTTGAAAAAGTTATACGCGTAGCTTCTCAGACCCAGGAACATATTTTGGATAACTTTGTAAACCGTATTGAATTGGATTTACGTTTAGCAGATTCAGAATCGGCATTGGATCATTATGCTTCTATGAGGAGAAAAAAGTCTCTTCTATAAAATGTTTATTGCATCTAGGAGCTTGGGTTTCGAGAAGTAGGAAGCGTTTTCTGTAGTGAAAGAACAAGGTCATGATCGCCCTTCCAACCCAGAGCCACTGCAGGCAAATATCCGAATTCTGGAGAATTAGCAGGAACGAGCAGCAGGTTAGTGATGAGGTTGCGTTCCCCAATTGGGGAAAAGTTAGGGGCGATCGCGCTACCAAGTCTTTGCCCCCCTCAGCAGTGCGATCGCCTTACCTCTAAGGTGCCCTTATGGCCCCATGAAGATCCTTTGAAGTGCCCTTGTTAGTGCTAGTTAGGGTGGTTTTTGTGGGTGAGCTAGGTGTTGGGATGGTTGATAGAGCGGGCGATCGGATTTTTGAATTGGTTTGAATTGGGCTTTTTGGGCCTTGATCCCGTGCAGGTGGGGTTTAGGTTAAAAGGGGCCAATTTAAAAGTTGAGGCAGGCGATCGCGAGTTTTCTTACTTGGTTTAATTTGGAGTTTTCAGCCTTTTACTCTCGTGCAATAAGCCTTTGAGCCAAAACAGGTCAAGTTAAAAATTGGAGTGAGAGTGATGGGCGAGTGCTTTAGGCTCACTGTGCGTTAGAGGCTGAAAGTTCGGCATTCGCCTGAAACAAGTGATTCATAAAACTTTACATTTCATATCTAGTTTAAAAAGGACGGTAGAAATTAACTCTGTAATTCTTGAGCACTATATGTAGCGGGTACGCCTATTTTTGGCCCTATACAAGTCTTGTGGAGGTACAAAATTGTATCAACACGACCTGTTCTTCCACTTCGATCGATTGTAAAATAGTATTCAGTGATTCACCCCAAGGCTGAATTCATCTATAATTGCAGCGTTGACTGCATTGATTGAGGGGGCAGCCTTGAGGTTCGAGTTCAAGAAGAAGAAGCTTGAAGCTCTTTACACTGAGGAGAAAGATGCCCACAAATACCCAGGCGTTGTCGATGACTTCTTTGAGGTCATGCAAATTATTGATGCAGCTCCAGATGAACGAGAATTATATGCTCACAAAGGACTGAGATTTGAAAAGCTATCTGGCACACGAGGAAAACAGGGAGAGAGGTCTCTACGGCTAAATGACCAGTGGCGTTTGATTGTCATACTCCAAAAGGATGATGAGGGCAAAAGTCTTCTGATTATTGACATCGAAGACTACCACTGATGAGAGGGCGAGGGAAGGTAGTATGAGTCAGAATTTGAGACCAGCCAGAGTAGTACCACCAGGACGAATTTTAAGCAGAGAATTAGAGGCACGAGGTTGGACCCAGAAGGAATTAGCGGAAATTATTGGGCGTCCACCCCAGGTGATTAATGAAATTATTCGAGGGACTAAACAGATAACGCCTGAAACAGCACTAGAGCTATCCGCAGCCTTGGGCACATCTGCTGAGTTCTGGACAAATCTAGAAGCAAATTATCGGTTACACATAGCTAGAACAAAAAAAAATGATCCAGGCATTGCTCGAAAGAGTGCGTTGTACAGCCTTGCTCCAATCCAAGAACTAATCAAACGCAAGTGGATTCGAGCAGCGGACTCAACTGAGCAACTAGAGGTAGAAGTGTGCAACTTTTTAGGCATTTCTTCTTTGGATGAATTTCCTAAGTTGACCGTAAACTTCCGCCATGCCCAAGAGCGCAAACCAGAAGCCAACGCTCAAATTGCTTGGCTGAAGCGAGTGGAGTACTTAGCGAAGCAGCAAACTGTAGCTCCTTTTGATTTAGAAAAGCTTAAAGCCGCTATTCCAACCTTACTGACTCTTTCAGTAGAAGCAGAGGATGTAGCTAAGGTACCTCATTTTTTACTGGACTTAGGTGTTCACTTCTTGATCGTGCCTCATCTCAGCAAGACCTATATAGATGGGGCTGCTTTTTATCTCAATGGTCATCCTGTTGTTGTTTTAACTCTGCGCTATGACCGCATTGATGCGTTCTGGTTTACTCTCATGCATGAATTGGCACACATCATTGCTGGACATCAAGGTTTTCACGTGGATAACTTTGACGATCGCGATCTTGGCAGTGAAGAAGACGAAGCAAATCAACTTGCTTGTGATTGGTTGATTGAGTCAGCAGGCTTTACAAATTTTGTTGAGGAGACAAAGCCCTATTTCTCTAAGGAAGTAATTCAGCATTTTGCTCACCACTGTAGAAGACATCCAGGCATCGTTTTAGGACGTTTACACAAGGAAGAGTTGGTTAGCTACAAGAATCTTCGTCAGTTTCTTGTCAAGGTTAGTCCCTTCCTAACGGGATGGATTGACGAACCAGTTGCCAACGATAGCTAGCCAAAGCCTTCTGAAATCTAATAACTCAGCGATCGCTCTGACTGACATAGAAGGGGCGACCGCTGAATCACATCTTGCAATTCAATTACTTATTGGACTATTCGAATGTACATCCATAACTTAAAAGCTAGGCTTCATGAATGGAGGGATCGGCTCTACAACACAGATGCTTCTCAGCTCAAAAGAAATCTCAGCTTTTTTTTAAGCAAACTTAGAGAACAGCCAATACTCAATTCCATTTTGATAGAGCTGGATGCCGAAGCAGATTTGCTAGAGCAACATCCTAAAGAACGCATACGAAGTGCGCTACAGCAGAGTTTAATGTCTTGGCTGTTTGGTGATGACGATGTTAGTGAGACTCAAAGGGCAATCTATCACTACAATTTATTGAAGATAGTAGATGAAGACAATCATGGAAATTTTCATATTGACCCTTCTTATGAGCTTCCTAGAGATGGAGCTTCACGATCAGCAGTATTCGTTCAAAAGTATGTCGATCCATTAGTTCACTACCTCTCTGATCAGCTAGAGGAAACGAGTTCGGTTTTGTATCTCCTAGAAAAATACAAGAAGAGAAGTGAATGGTTTCTCCGGCGAGAGATCAGAGAGGTATACGAGGCGGACAGCAGTTCTTCAGAGAAGGTTCTAGATCAAGACTTAAGAAAGTTTTTATTCGACCAAGGGATTGACTACCCGTTCTCACAACCCGCTTCACCCGATGGAAAAGCGGATGTAGTAGGACTCTTACACACCCCAGATCCCCTTGTGCTTGAGGTTAAAATCGTTGATAGCAGCAAAAATTATTACAAAGATCGCATCATAGAGGGCTTCCAACAGATTGTTAGCTATGCCGATAACTACAATAAACCAATAGGCTATCTACTCGTTTTTAATATGAATGCTAGCGAAGTAGAGATAGTTACAAGCCAAAACAGCAACCAATGGCCCATTAGAATTAGTTTTGCTGGCAAGACCTATTTCATTATTATTGTTAACCTACCGCCGCTTGACACTGAAAGTGCTAGCAAAAGGGGGAGAGTACAAAAGGTCAGTGTGACCGAGGAAGAGCTGACGGCTGAAGTGCTTAAAGCTTAAGGGTGGCGATCGCACTTCAAACCCAGAAACACCCAAAAAGATGTCTGAATTCTGGACAGCTAATAAAGGCAATCGCTTGGCTAAGTTTTGGGCAACAGGTAAAGGTGAGCCTCGGCTCAACAATTTGGTTGTTTTCCCAATTTGAGAAAAGTTAAAGGGAGCGATCGCTTACATTCATCGTTGTCAGTATTCGTGCAAAGGTGCAAGAACCTGAAAAACATGCTGTTTAAACTGAAAGTGATTTCAGCAGCAAAACTAACGGAGGAAAAAGTGGCTTCAGAGTTCATTCAAGCATTTACCGCAGGCAAAAATGCCATAGACACAATTAAACTGCTCAAGCAATACGCCGATGAAGTAAAAGACGTTCAGAAGCGTGGCGAGTTTATGCGAATCATTGGCGAACTAAGTTTAGAGCTAGCCGAAACTCAGATGAGGCTGGCAGAGCAAATTCGAGAGAGCGATGGTCTGAAGGGAAGAATCAGCGATCTTGAGAAAGAAGTTGATAAACTCAAAAACCCAATCATTGAATTCACTCTCAAAAATGGCTTGTACTACACGCCTGAGGGTGATGGGCCGTTTTGCACGACTTGCTATGACAGCCAAAAACAAAAAATTCGTGTCTCTAAGATGCCAACCTTGGTCCAAGACCTTGGGAAGTACAAATGTGGAATCTGCAATACTATCTACCAATGATGAGGTCAAGCTTCTGAATCTAAAGTTTTAGGTAGCAACCTGTTCGCCTTAGCCTTGGGGCTATTAGTGGCATTATTGGCCAACATAGTCATAGAGCCAGCATCCTTCTCAATCGAGCGATCGGGAATGCAGCCGCTAAGAAGTCCCAAGGCTCCCACTCGTCATCGTTAGTCAGAATGTACTGCTCCCCTCCAATCATTTGGCTAGCAGTCACTAGTCTGAGCCGATGGGCTAAGTCGAACCATTCTTTGAATCCTGGTTCTGCGGCCTTGGTTGCTTTGGGATGCTCACTGCCTCCCAGTTTCCAGCATTGACTGATCGCATCTCTTAGCAAGCCGATCGGATTCCTGACTTCATGCCTGTCTCGATACTCAACGGCAGCAGCCAGAGCATCGTTCACTACTTCAAGCGGAGCTGCTAAAACCTCAGCCTTCAAAGGCGAAGTCAGCGGAAATCCTGCTTGTTCAATTTTTTCAAAAATTGCTTCGTGAGCGGCGGCGGAAGAATCGTCCTCTGCAACCTGTTCCACTTCTGACCCAGATGCTTCTAGAACGGGTTGAGACTGAACAGGAAGGGTAGTGCTTGCTGGCTTGGAATCTTCAGATCCTTCTACCCCTACAACAACAGGGAGGGCGGGTGGCTCCGTTGTTGTGGTGTCTCTTGAGGTCTCTAGAGTGGAATCTATTTCTATATGATCACCACTGGTTTGGGGGTTGATGACCTCTGAGTTAGGAGATGATGACCCTTCAACTTGGAGGTCATCTCCTAGATTTGCGAAATGAGACGGAGTCAGGGTTCTAGCCTGTTTTTGGGCGAGTGCTTGTTCAATAGCCTCTCGATTGAGTTGGTACTGGTAAGCTCGGTCATACTTCGCCTTGGGGTTGTTACGTCGCTTGAGGAGTTGCAGTTTGTTCGTCAGCTTGGCGAGGGCTTGGCGAATGGTTTCGATGCTGTACTCCTCAAATAGATGCTCTCGGATTTGCTCTAGAGTGAGCCTCACCCAGTCGTCAAGTTTGTGCTTGGCTTTCCATGCCTGCCAGCCCTCGATGATGGCGAGGATTTTAGCGGCGCAGTAGTTGCGCTGGGTGATCTGGACGTACTCTTTGCAGAGTTTGAGGTAAGTCAGGTTAGGGGAGGTGCTCATCGTAGCTGCACCTCCCGCAGCTCTAGGTCTGCTTCCTTTACGTCTTCAATGCCGCTACTCGTCGGGCTGTTGGGGTCTACCTCAACCAGGTAAGACCAGCCCACCCAGTCGAGGCTGTTGGACATCGCCTCAGACATGCGAGGGGTGAAGTATTGCAAGCCTCGGATGATGCCGTAGCCTTGGTCTTGCTCCCCCCACTGCACCTGTTGCCCAAACTGATACTTGGGTGGGGGTAGGTCTGAGGGGAGCAGGAACAAGCGGCTTTCTTGATGAAGTTGGTGCATTACTTGACCTCCCCCATTGAGTCACTCAGACGGCGATATTCTTTCTGGTCGATGCGGCCTTGCTCGTAGAGTTCGTCATACATCAAGCCAATAACGAGGCTAGACAGCCAGTGGTCGATGAGCTGCTTGCCTGCTTCTATTGCGGCTTGGGGTGAGGGGTGGTAACTGTTATTACTCATGAACTCGCCTTCTGAGGTGAGCACTTCATAGGTAAAGCCGCCTTCTTCCACAATGGGACAGAGGTACTGCGCTTTGTACACTTGACCGTAGAAGTGGAGGTACTTGGGCTGAATCAAGGTTGTGGCGATCGTCATGACTCATACTCCTGCTTAGTTCTGAGGGGCAATAAGCGCTGCATGCCTTTCTCGAAGGACACGCACAAGTGCTGGTATTCCTGCTGGTTCAAGTGGTGACTGTCTCGCAGCTCTCTCAGCAGTTGCTGCATGGTGCGGCTAGGGTTGGTCCAGGTGACGTAGTTCACACCTGCCTGAATTGCATCAGCGGCAGAGGCGAAGGCACCCACAATGGTGTTGAACTGCTGGTGCTGGGGATGCTTAGTCTTGGCACTCCAGCCTGCTTCGTCGAGGCTGACGCGGATGAGCCAGCCACGATAGGAAAATTCGATGACAGGATTCATGGCTTAGCTCTCCGGGTCTCTGGCAGGTAAGTGAGTGCGCCAACCTTGGTCGAAGGAGATGGCGAGGGCGTTGGATTCGAGCTGAGTGAGTTGATCTGCTTGGCGCAGTTCTTGCAGTGCTTGATGCACCGCAGAGCTAGGAGCGGCCCAAGTGACGTAGCTCAGAGCAGCTTGAAGGGCATCAGAGGCCATGAGAAAAGAGCCAGCCACAGTGCAAAACTGCTTCATACGAGGGTGTTGAGCTTGAGCCGTCCAACCTTGATCATCGGGAACGACGCGAATTAGCCAGCCCTGATAGGGAAAGTCAATGGCATTCTGCATGGCTCAATCCCCCATCACAGAATGAATGGCAGAGTCGAGAATGCTGAGGTCGTCAGCGGTGTAGACATTGACCATGCGAGTGGTGCCACCGACAAATTGCTCTCGCTTCTGAGGAGGGCGACCATGACGACCGCGATAAAAAGCAGCAGCAACCTGACCGATTCTGAGTAGTTGCTTTGTATTGGGGTTGTAGCCCAAGTCGAGACAGCGATCTGAGATGGGCACTTCTAAGCGCTTGGCCTGCTCTGGCTCTGCTGCGACTGCGGCTTCAATGGTTAGGGTTGAGTCAGCAGCTAGTAGACGCTCTTGAATCAGCAGGTTCATGAGCTGATCTTTGAGCAGCATCTTCTGACGGTCATCGAAGCCGCCGAGCTGATTGCCAATTTCTACCGCTTCTTTGAGGATGGTGAGGCGATCTGAGGAAGCGAGGGCTAAGGCAGGTGGAGGGGCCAAAGCAAGAACAACGTGCTCGACAACATCTAATAAGGATGTCCTCACCGCTTTGGCAATATCAGAGTCGCGCAGGAGCATGCCGAGGCGGAGGGCAGCGCGAGGCGTCCAGACGGTAAGATGCGGGGGAGTGGATGTAAGTGATAATAGATCACGTACCTCACTCAAAGCTTTGCCCTTTAAGGTTTTTAGCCCATCTGCTTCAAACTCATCGCGATAGCTCCTGAGCAACTGACGAGCATTGTCGGCGGAGATTTCATAAAACTCTGCAACTTGCTCTGTAGTCGCAAGCCCTACTCCCTGCCACAAGGCAAAGAATAGGGCTTTAGTTTTGTTCAGTACTTCAGTCGCGCGGTCATGAGAGACCTGCGCTAGCTGATTGTTGCGTGCCGATTTAGACTCCACTAACACGGAGTCGGATACGATATTCATGGCTTCACCTTGGTTAATTGCTGGAGGTGGAGTACAGAGGCGGTCGCCAAACTTTGGTCGGGGCGGCGATCGCTTCTAAAGTGGATGGCAATGGTCTAGAGCTACAAAGACTACAAAACTATTCAGCTAGCCTAAAAAACTATTGGCCTTAACCTCCAAATTTTTTTAAGGTGGTACTTTTCCACTGAACTAAAACTTCGCCATCCAAGGCGGCAATTATATCCATGAAGGTTTCCAGGGTTGGATTCCCATCATCAGATATTGCCTTAGCAAGCATATTGCGGCGGTTAACTGGAGTAGCAGACTGATCCCCCTTTGCTTGTCTAATTTCGCAGTAGCGACGGTTAAGGGCTGCAAGGTCAAGTCCTAACTCCTCCATTCGTTCTCTAATCATCGACATATCCATCCCTACATGCCCTCATAAGCATAGAAATAAGCTTATGAGGGCATAGCTGTGGTTTGCAACAGCCTCGGTTAAGCGATCGAGAACCGATTCTATGTGGTGAGGCTGTATAAGCCCCAATGTAGACCATAAAAAACTTATTTGCAAGCCATAAAAAGCATTGACTATGCCATAAAAAGCATATAGTATTTAAAACAAGAGGTGGTAGAGCCGTCTGGACAACTTCTCTACCACCTCTGAAATCAACCCTTAAGCAAAGGTCTTGAAACTATGCTACTCCAAACCCTAGAAACCGCTCAAGACGAGCGGGGTTCCGGTCGTGTTCAGGCAACTGCCCAACTAGAACTCGAAACCTATTTAGAGGATCAAGTTCGCTCCATTGCTCCCGCTAAAATTGACAGCCTCAACATCACCGACGGTTACACCTACCTCTCAGTGATGGATGAGGATCGCCCCATCAAGAAGCAGCCCATCCGCTTAATCATTCAACTCGAAGACTGCCAAGGTAATGAGCGCTTAGTTGATCTGGTCACTAATAATGACCGCTTCGCCTTCATCACTCGGATCATCCGCAATCACTTCGATGCTTGCTGGAAGATTAACGAGACCTGGTTGCCTGAGGATGGTTGCCCCTTCTAGATGACAAAAAACGATCGCTCCTTTATGTGCGGAAGGGGCGATCGCCTAACAAGGAAATTTGCTCCTTTACCCTACCTCGGATGACTCTGGAGCCACATCCGTGCTCTCGCCCGACACTTCTTCTCTCCATCATTCATGAACTCAGAACAGCGACACCAAGCCGCGATCGCCTTTACCTTAGTGCTCGTTCTGTTGCTCTCTGGTATCGGTGAACCGCAACAAGCTTTACCCAGATACACACTCCCCTACGGAAACATCCAACCATGAACTTACAAGACTACCCCCAAGCCATTGCCCAAGCCTCAACCCTCGTTAATGATCTGGAATTTCAAATCAACCAAACCAAACGAGTGGTCACGGCAACAGAGAGCAGAGTTGATTCTCAAATTGCCTTTGGTGACTTCAAGAATGATCCCCAGCGCAAAGCCGCACGATTTGATCTACTCCACACTGATGCTGACTATCAGGGAGCACTCCATAACCTCGGCCAATTAATCGCAGCTAAGGCCAAGGCAATGGTTGAGCTAGAGCTAGTTAGAAATCAATATTCAGTCGCGAAGATTGAGGCGAGAGCCGAGATGGTAAGGCAGATTGCTGCTTTAGATTGCGCTGAATTTGTTGGCTTGTAGTTTCCCCAATTGGGGAAAAGCTCAAAATCCGAACTGTTCGGAATTTGGATGAGAGGCGATCGCTGCTCTCGGTTTTGAAAATTCGGAAATTTTCCGTTTTTGGCTGGAGGGGCGATCGCTACCCTCAAGCCTCCATACTCCGCAAATTGCGGATTTTGAACGGGCGATCGCTCTACCTCACTGGAATAGGTGATGAGGGGGCGATCGCAACTAAAGATTATGACCAATTTCCATTAGGAGTAATCAATGACAGAACTTCAAAGGGCTGCAATCGCAACTGGCCTCTGGGTCTTTGCGGCTGGGTGCATACTCGGCGGGAAGTACCTACAAAACGACACCCTCAGGAACGTTGGCTATGGGGGAGGGGTGGTTATGGCCCTGTTTATGGTGACAGACGTTATTCACATGTCTCGAAAAGGTAAGTAGGGGCGATCGCTACCCTCAACGTTCCATAATCCGAAAATTTCGGATTTTGAGCATAGGAGCGATCGCTACTTCCAAACTCCATACTCCACAATTTGTGGATTTTGAGCGGGCGATCGCTCTTCATCTCTACCAAAGGGCGATCGCCTGATTCTCAGAGTTTTTGACACATAAGGAGTCATTTTGAGTAACTTAGATCCCTTGGAATTTGATCCCAATAAGTTTTACCTTGGAAGACTTTGCAAAAGAGGACACAACTGGCAGGAAACAGGGAGAAGCCTAAGAGCTAAGTACAGTCGTGGTTATGGCGATTGTGTAGAGTGCGCTAAAGTCTGCGCAAAAGCTAATTACGAAGCCAATAAAGAGGAAGATAATCGACGCTCAAAGGCGTGGAGAGAAGCAAACCCGGATAAAGTGCGAGCGAGCGGTAAAGCCTACCGAGAAGCCAATAAGGACAAAATAAAAGCTTATCGGGAAGCAAACAAAGAACGGAAAGCAGAGCAATGGAAACAGTACCACATTGCCAATAGGGAGGAGCGCAACGCAAAGCAAAGAGCGTTTAATGCGACCGAGGAAGGCAAGCGTTATAACCGAAACTGGCAAAGGCGCTATCTAAAGACTCCTCAAGGTAAGCTCTACGATCGCAAAGCAAAATTCAAGCGTCGAGCACGTAAGAAGGGCGTTCACAATCATCAGTACAGCTCAGCTCAAGTCAATGAATTACTCACCGTCTTTCATCAGCGTTGTGCCTACTGTGAATCTGAAGAGAGGCTAACACTAGACCACTTCATCCCTATCTTTAGTGGGGGACCAGATTGCTTAGGAAATCTAGTCATCGCCTGTCATACCTGTAATTCCTCCAAGAAAAATCATGACCCTCGCGAATGGTTCATGAAGCAACCGTTCTTCGATCAAGAGCGCTGGTTAAAAATCCTAAAACTGCTCGGTAAAACAGAGGCAAACTACCGTCAAATACCGCTGTTCTAAAGGGTGGGAATGATGGCTCAGACGCCTTATGGGCACCCCCCGCAGGCAATGCCAAGGGGAAACAAGAGTAACCATCATTCCCTCACGGTAGAGACTGTTCAATGGCACCTACAAGAATTGCAGACATTTTGGTCCCTGAGATTTGGACTCCATTTATGCAGGAGCAGAGCCGCGAAAAGAGCGCTTTGTTCCAATCTGGCATCATTCGCACCTCTGACGAACTTACTGACCTAGCTGAAGGCGGCGGTAACACCGTCAATATGCCTTTCTTCCAAGACCTCAACGGCGACTCTGAAGTTTTGAGCGACACCAGCCCCCTGACGGTGAACAAAATCACCAGTGGCAAAGACGTTGCCGTCAAGCACTATCGCGGTAAAGTCTGGGGCTCCAATGACCTAGCTCAAGCACTATCCGGCGCTGACCCAATGGCCGCGATCGCTGACCTCGTTGCAGGCTGGTGGGGTCGTGATATGCAAAAGACCTTGATTTCTACCCTGAAAGGTATGTTTGCAGCAACCTCGATGGCAACGACTCACGTTCATAGCATCGCGATCGAGGACGGCAACGCAGCGACCAGTGCCAACAAAATCACGGCAGAATCCACGATTGATGCCTTCGATAAGTTGGGCGACGAAACCAACGCTTTGAACGCGATCGCCATGCATTCCAAGCTGTACAACTCTCTGCTCAAGCAGAACTTAATCGAGTTTGTGCAGTTCTCTGAGCAGGGCCAGCAAATTACTCAGTACCTGGGCCGCACCGTCATCATTGATGACAACATGCCCCGTGTTGCGGGCACTACCTCTGGCTTCAAATATACCTCTTACTTGTTCGGTGCTGGCTCTGTGGCATTCGGAGAGGGAGACCCCAAGACTCCTGTAGAAACCGATCGCGATAGCTTGCAAGGCGAAGACTACCTAGTCAACCGTCGTCATTTCATCCTGCACCCCGTTGGCGTGAAGTGGCAGGGCAACGTTACTGGCGCTTCTCCCACTAATGCCGAGCTATCTACTGGCACTAATTGGGCGCGAGTTTACGAACCCAAGAATGTGAAGGTCGTCGCACTTGTAACCAACGGCTAGGAGAAGCAATGTCAATCACTGCATTTAATCGGATGCGTCGCCTCGCTGCCGAGCAAGCTGCTCAGGCTGAAGCGGAACAAGCACAGGCGATCGCCCCGGATGTTCCAACTCCCACTTCAACTCCCGAAACTTCCACTCCTGAAGTTCCGCCTACTCCTCCCGCTGAGCCAGCACCTCAGCCTAAACCCGCCGCACGGAAAGCAAGCTAATGCCTTTTGCCTCGACTACTCGCGATCGCGTCATGGGAGCTTTAGAGCTTCCGGTCACTGTCTACTATGTTCAGCGTGTTCAGGATGCTCTGAATCATGCAGAGGTGCATGGTGGCGAGGATGCGGTATCGCGGATTGAGGGGTATCTGGATAAGTACGAGACTCAAGAATCTGCCTTAGATCAGGGAGCGGATCAAGCTGGCCTAATCAAGGCAGATGTTTTGGAGTGGTCGGTGGGCGGCAAAACGCAGGGCTACAAGGCGGCGATCGCTCGACTGCGAAAGCAAATTGCTAAGGCTCTGTTGCTCGATAGTTTGGTGAGAGGTAATGGCGTGAGGCTGATCCGATGAGTGGTTCACCATTTGCCGCGATCGCCAACGCTACTATCACCTTCCAAATCCCTGCCAGAGGCGCTGCCACAACCGACGATGTGGGCAACGTTGTACTCACAACCGCCCCTCTCAAAGTTGTGGCCTACCTCAAAAAACTCAACCTACAGTCAGCCTCTCGGATTCGGCCTCTGCCTGGATTGGATGACAAGTCCATCTACTACGAAGGCTATGCAATCAACCCCATGCGTTTACCCGCAGAGATCAAGGTGGGGATGAAGGCTCCAGTAATGATGGGGCGCGATTCTGGATTTTTCTTAATTAATGAAATCAATGCTGATTTTGGCTCAGACGGTATCGGGGCACTTTTAGAAGCCGCTGCTGGCACCAAGATTGCTGGTTGGTTCATGTACTAATGGTTTGAGCTATGGGTAACGGCGGCTTTGATTTAGTTGATAACTATGCCATTCATCAGGGTGCGGGGTTTGGCTTTGCGATTCTGTATCCCGGTGATATTACGTCTTGGACATTCAAGGGTGAGGTTCGCAAGGGCGAGAGCATGACCAGCGATTTGCTGGCCTCTTTTGTCTTTGGAGCTGCAACCTATGACGGTAGCAAAACCACCGTTCCCGTTTCACTGCCTCATGCCCAAACCCTGACGCTGAGACCCACTCTTGGCTCAAGTCGCTATTTTTACGATGTGATTGGCTTTCCACCCGTCGCCGATCCGGTTTGGATTACGGGAGGGCAAACCCAGGTTAAAGCAGGAGTGACAGAAATCAATGTCTGATTTTGTGATTCAGGTTTTACCGGAACCAACCATTATTGAGATTGCTGAGATTGGAGTGCAAGGCCCACCGGGATTTGACGCAGTTTGGGGCACGATCGCTGGCACACTATCAAGCCAGTCCGACTTACAAGCAGCTCTTGACAGCAAAGAGAGCCTAGGTGCGGCGGCAAGCGCGATCGCTTCTCACCTCACTTCAACCCCTCACCTCACCTCAGCAGAGGTACAAGCGCTGATTGATGGTGGCAATTTTGCGCCCGCAGTTCATCAACATGCGATCACGGATATTGCCAACCTACAGCCAGCACTGAGTAGCAAAGAAAATGTGGGGGCTGCATCTGCTGCTGTCACTGCTCACGAGGCAGCTTATCCTCATGCTGATTTTGTTACTGATGCAGAGCTGAGTGCGGCGATCGCCAGCAGAATTAGTTCTGCCGAGAAAGGCGCGGTCAATGGCGTTGCCACGCTGGATACTAACGGCAAGGTGCCAACTACCCAGCTTCCAGAGTTTGGCGCGGTGCAGTCGGTGTTTGGTCGAACTGGAGTTGTTGCTGCTGAGAGTGGCGACTACAACAGCGACCAGATTGCCGAGGGAGTTGCAAACCTTTACTACACTCAGGCGCGATCACGAGCCTCCTTATCTACCACAGGCCCACTAGCCTACGATTTGGCTACTGGAGCCTTCAGCCTCCCTGCTGCGAGTGGCACACAGGACGGTTATTTCTCTAGTGCAAACTTTACGAAGCTTTCGGGCATCCAAGCAGGCGCGACGGCAAACAGCGCTGACACCTTTCTGCGGAACAGGGCAAATCATGAAGGCTCCCAATCAGTTAGCACGATTACGGGCTTAGGAACTGCTGCAACGCTCGACAATACGACAGCCACCTGGAACGCGAATCAATTGCAGGGAAGGGCGATCGCGACCACTGCACCCACTGATTTGCAATCTCTCCGATGGAACAACAGTCTCTCGCAATGGGAGCCGCAGACTGCCACTGTTTTGAGTGCAAATATTACGGATGCAACGGCGACAGGGCGATCGGTTTTGACTGCGGCTGATACTACTGCGGCGAGAGCTGCGATTGGGGCACCTGTTAAACCTGCGAGTTCTACGCTAAATGCGATCGCCCGCTATTCGGACACTGTCGGAAATCTGTCAAACAGCCTCGCCACTGTGGATGGGCTGGGGAACTTGAGGGCCGCTACAGGTTACGGTGGCGCTGTAGCGGCCCTCAAGCGAAATGTAGCGGGGACTGAGTTTACAGGACTTGAGCTAGTTGGATTCTTCGGAGGCACGTTTGGCATTGTCAGCGACAACAGCGGTTTTTTGGGGTTTTATTCAGGCGGTACTGAGCTAGTCTCGATATCGTCTGGTGGATTACTAAGCGTCAAACGAATTAAGCCGTCTCAGCCTGGTTCTGTCTTTGCGCCCTCATTTTCGTTCGACGACACGACCCTTCAAGAAACAGGACTCTACCTGCCCGCAGTAGGTGAGCTAGGAATTGTAGCAAGCAGAACCGAGGTGATCAGATGTCGTTCTACAGGGGTAACGATCGCAGGCACCCTCAGAATCGGCAACTACACCACAGCCACCCTCCCCGCCGCAGGCACCGCAGGCAGACTCGCCTACGCCACAGATGCCCGATGGTCTGGTGGTACTGGTTGCGAGGTGCGAGACAACGGCACCTACTGGGCCACTCCCGACGCTTGTCAGGCATCAACCACAGGTTTTATCAACACATTCACCGCTAGCCAAACGCTCGATCGCACCCATCGAACGGCTTACTACAACAGCAGCTCTGCTGGCACGTTCACGCTTCCGAGTGCTTCCGTGAACCTGGGGCGCATGTACTTCATTAAGCAGTTTGGTACTGGAGCGCTGGCGATCGCCGCTGCAACTGGAGAGCAGATCGAGGGCGCTAGCAGCGTCACACTCACCCAAGGTAACGCCGTCATGATTCAGTCAAACGGAACCGACTGGAGGATTCTATGACCTTTCTAACCTTGTCTTCAATCCGGACACTGGATGCCTACTATGCCTCAGCTATGGGAGGTACAGCGCTATTTAACACAACTAGCGGCGAGATCAACATAGGCAACACGGGTGGCGTAGTTGCAGCGCTTGTCAATCCGCCAGGGTCGGGGGTGAATCTTTATATCGACTCTTTTGAGGTTGGAGCAACGATCGCAGGCAGGTTTAGAAGATGGCGCACTGGAACACTTTCCAATCTTCCAGCAGAAATAAGCATCCTGAATTCCGGTGCGGGAGCAAACGTTAGTAAGGCCAAGTTTTATGGTGCTGCAACGATTAGCGGAACCGGGGGATTAATGGGCAAAACGACTTTTGTTCAGGCTTCAGAAAGCCACATGACTTGCCTGCTGGGAACCCGAATCCTAAAGCCAGGGGAGAACTTCTACTGGACTTTTACCCCTAACACAAACGCAACTTCTATTTGTGCTGTTGATCCTTCATGGTGGGAGCTACCTATTTAACATGCCTAAAACCGCTTACGAAGCCCTAATCCGATTTAATCCTCAGGGTGGCTACCAGGGAGCCTCAATCAAATATTGGGATAGCGATCGCAATAGCGAAACCGCTCCAGAGGATTTGGGTGCCGCTTCCGATCCTCGGTTTCAGGACGTAATTGGCACTGCCCTGACTATTGCCAATACTCAGGTTGTGGAGCTGCAAGCGCAGTTGGCTACAGCCCAAGCAGATGCCGCAGAAGTGCCGAGCCTGCGATCGCGCATCACCCAACTGGAAGCAGAGCTAGAAGGCTACAGAAACCCGCCTCAGCCAGAACAGAGCTATGTGGGACTCTATAACGCTTTACTCACCGAAGGCTTGAGCCTATTTCTATTTGTCAGAGCAGCATGTGATGTGAGTCTGCCTGTGAGTAACGCATACACAGACCTTGTTGCAGCTCTTCTGACCCCTATGCCGTCCCTGACAGCATTGCAAGCCTGCTTTGATAATTTGTTCGCCGCCATGAGTGCTTCAGGTTTTGGCTTCGGTACATCCCAGATTGAGCAAATGCGATCGCTCTTAGATGGTCAAGGCTTCCAGGCGGTCGTGTTCCCATTGGGAGGTTAGGGCATATTGACTGTAGACCCTATGTAGACAAAAGCATGAGCATCATCGCCAAGCAGAAAGAATTGATCAATCAGCTACAGGATAAATTGCAGGAGATGGTTCTTGCTGACTCTCCCTTCCGACTTCCTTCCGAAGAGGCGACAGCAAATACTCTCAACTCGGCGATCGCTGGCCTCAAGGAGCTTCTGTCTATCCCAATGGTTCGCGAGAGTGGGAACCTCACGATTGTGGGGAATGAAGTTGAGCATGTTTTTGACACCGAGACTTACAAGTTGTTGACCAACGTTGTCAACGTCGGACTAGAATCCCCCGACCAAGCACAGTATCAACTCAATCTAATCGCGAGGATTTTAGGGATAAATGGGCGTCAAACTGAACTTGAGTAATCTGAATGAGGCGATCGCTCCATTCAGCAGATGCTGGTCTAATAACGGAGACAGCTCACAGTCTTGGGATTATTGGCTTGAAATCACCCTTACAAAAAACTGGGACTTATACCTGCACATCGGCATACGGAACTGTTAAACGCTACAAGCATGGTGCCGGAAAGGCTTTGATCTTATTGACCTGCGTTCCATAGATAATGATTCACCGGATCTATAAATGCGATAAAAATCTTATCTGGCTCAGCACCGACAGACTCAATAGCCTCTCGAAGTTGAATAGTAAGAGATTCAACCGTCACATTATTTCTGACGTTACAAATAATGGTTGTGTCTGGCAATCTGAGACGAACCCATGTGGGTAAAAAACCTTCTAGATTTGGACCTTCCAGTTCGTTGGCAGTATTTGAGAACTCCAGTAGCTTTTCTTTTACTCTGATGTTGTCGAGTGGCCTAGCATTTTTTAAGTCGTAGGCGATAATTACAGTTTTCATTCCAACTCCAAGTCGTAAGTGATAACTACAGCTTTCAGTCCGATGGCATAACTATTGATTGGATAGAGTCAATCTGTATGACACCCAATTTAGATGATGAGACTGTGCAACTAATCTGTTTGTGAGCGCAACAGGTACAGTCTGAAAAAAGGATTGGGGATATTAGCGATGGCCCCTCTAACTTTGTCCCCATTGGGGAATGTAACAAGTCACTGAACCGTGTTGATTTCTGACAGTTGCCCGAATTGGGAGATCTTCTTGCAGTGGCTCTAGGCTTAAAGGGCGATCGCAGCTTCACTTTATTAGAGTGATTCCCTTACTTCTCAAAACCCAAACCTGCTTTTTGCAACTCAGGTCAGCTTACTATGTTCTAATTTTTTTTAAGAGCTAGGTGGTTCGGCTCTAAATGCCAAACTGAACCCTAGCTGAATGCATACAGCTTTTTCAATTTCTTCCCAATAAGTGTTCTCTAAAACACCCCGTTTATTCGTAATTCTTTGATGATCAACAGTTCTTATCTGACTTAAGTTTACATAGCGAAGCTGATCCAACCCGTTTTGTGGAGTAGGGCTCACATTAACAACAAACGGATATGTTTTTGATCCGGGTAATAAAGGGGCAATTACAGTAGTCGCCCCTTTTTGGTTGCCAACATCATTTTGCAAAATCAAGCAAGGTCGGTCTTTGCCAGTTTCACTACCAACTACGGGGTTTAGATCGACCCACCATATCTCCCCTCGTTTGTAAGTTAAAGTCCCATTAGGCATTTAGGCCGTCACCTACTGTAATATCCCAAGCAGAAATTTCTTGGTGAAATTCTGCGTCATTCCCCTGCTGTTCGTAAGCATCTGCTAGCTCCTGCATGAATATCCTTCTTTTTTCCTCCCATAGAATGTTATTGATGAAACTGCTGCGATTGGATGCTATCTGATCTACAAACGCTAAAACTTCATCATCTAAAGTAATACTAACTTTTTTGCTCATAATCTTACCCGAATTTTTTGGGCTCAGTATGATTATGCTGTAATACTAACTAATCCTACTTTTTTCGTCAATGCTGATGCCTGAGCAATTAATGCAAACGAAGCTTGACCTTTAGAAGATGTTCAAACTTCGGACGTCTAGTAAACATTCTCGATTTACTCGATTTAAGCGATCGCCCATAGGGCAGTCTCATGATGGAACTCTAGCTCTCGAAAGCTAGCCTTGAGTGGAGTTAATGAGCATCAAACTCAATTTGAGCAAGTTGAATGGCGCGATCGCTGAGAGCTTTGAAGCAACCGTAGATGCCTACGCTGAGCAGTGTCAGATCGAAATTACTTCAGATAAATGGGACTGGCCTAGAACGACTCATCGGCAGAATGGGGAGGTCGTTGAAAGCCCACGCTCGATTGTTGATACAGGTGAATTGCGCGATAGCCAGCAGGAACCCGAATATCTAGACGAGAATACTGCTGTGATCGAGTGGACCGCTCCACACGCCAAAAAGGTTTTACTTGGCGAGGTGGAGAATGGTTTTCTCAAGCCCGGACGAGATTGGATTGAATCGGCATTGCAAGAAATTGACCTAGAACAAGTGATGGCGGAAGAGATGCGCGATCGCCTGTAACGGGAACTAATTACTACCTAACATAGCTGTTCACTAGAGTCTCAAGCTTTACTCTCTTCCTCTCTAGCCACAAATCTGCACTAGCATTGCCGTACAAAAACTCATAGATTTTATTCAAGTCTGCTTTTGAGTAGTAGTTAAGGCGATGAAGGTACCGATGATGGCTTGTAAGACCAGGTTCTCTATGAGAAACACCCGCAAAACGCTCCAAGTGAGCAGCTACTCCAACTAACAATTCTTGGGTTCCTAACCAATGACAAGTTCGACTATGGAACTTAGGCCCCCAAGAAACACAACCATCTCCATCTAGTAAACCTCGCATAAAGGCACTGTGTATCTGGGAATCATCAATAAGTAATGGATAGAAAGTTTTGTCACTTTTATTTCTAACAACACCATATTTAGCTAAGTCTTTCACAAGCTCTACAGAGTGAACTACCAATCGTGTGAAATTCCCCGTTTTTCTGCTAAGATTGCTCTCCTTATCCTTGATGAATTCCAAAGGCTTTAAGGTTTGTAGGGACTTGCGAAATTGTTGAAGGATAGAGGTGTCTACACTGCTAAGTGTGATTTCAATACATTCTAAAGATGGATGTATAGAGCCATCAGCAACCATCCATCCAAGAAAATAAGCCTGTTCCTCTGATTGAATCTCTTTGAAAAAATCTTTACGGCCAAGTTCATGTTTTCTGGTCGTTCCGTAGCCTCTATCAAGCTGAACTCCCTGTCTTTTGACAGCTCGAAAAACTGTGTGTTTTGGCAATCCAGTAGCATCCATTATTTCTCGGATAGGGATGCCTTGCGAGTACAACTGCGTTACCAGAATCTCCTTTTGTAGGGGTGTTCTTTTCTGGGCAGCCTTGGTGCGAGGACAAGCCTGTCTAACCAGCACTCTTGATACTGTACTGCCACCGATGAATAGGGTTTTAGTTATTTCATTGAAAGTTGCTCCACTTTGGTACATTTCAACAACTTTCAACTCAAGCTCCAGTGAAATGCCGCGTTTTCGTGAACCAGTATTACTTGTCATCTTGCTGTGAAATAAATAAGGTAAACAGCGATCGCGCCTGTTGGCGAGGAAGAGAAAGCGATCGCTCTATCAAAATCCGCAATTTGCGGAATATGGAAGACTTGAGGGTAGCGATCGCCTTTCATCCAAATTCCGAACAGTTCGGATTTTGAGCTTTTCCCCAATTGGGGAAACTACAATCCAACAAATTCAGCGCAATCTAAAGCTGCAATTTGCCTCACCATCTCGGCTCTGGCCTCAATCTTCGCCACAGAATACTGATTGCGGGTTAGCTCCAGCTCAACCATTGCCTTGGCTTTAGCTGCAATCAGTTGTCCAAGGTTATGGAGTGCTCCCTGATAGTCAGCATCAGTGTGGAGTAAATCAAATCGGGCAGCTTTGCACTGAGGATCGTTCTTGAAGTCACCAAAGGCAACTTGAGAATCAACTCTGCTCTCTATTGCGGTGATTACTCGCTTGGTTTGGTTGATTTGAAATTCCAGATCATTAACGAGAGTTGAAGCTTGGGCAATGGCTTGAGGGTATTCGTTCAGGTTCATGGTTGAGTACTTCCGTAGGGCAATGTGTAAGTAGGTAAGGGTTGTTGTGGTTCGCCGATGCCAGATAGGAGCAGAACTAGGAGTAAGACAAAGGCGATCGCGGCTTGGCGGTGTAGTTCTGAGTTCATGAATTGTGAAGTTGAAGACAAGGTGCGATCGCGTGAGAGCACGGATGATGTGACACTGGGGTTCGCTGTAGCGTAAAGGAACGAATTATCCGGCGATCGCCCCAGCGTAGAAGGAGCGATCGCTTTTTATTTAGAATGGACAGCCGTCTTCAGGCACCCAGGTTTCGTTAATCTTCCAGCAGGCATCGAAGTGATTGCGGATGATGCGAGTGATGAAGGCAAAGCGATCGTTGTTCGTTACGAGGTCAACTAGGCGCTCGTTGCCTTGGCAGTCTTCGAGCTGGATGATGAGGCGGATGGGCTGCTTGGTAATAGGGCGATCCTGATCCATCACGGAGAGGTAGGTGTAACCGTCTGTGATGGTGAGGCTGTCAATCTTGGCGGGAGCGATCGAGCGAACTTGATCCTCTAAATAAGTTTCGAGTTCTAGTTGAGCCGTTGCTTGGATGCGACCAGAGCCACGTTCTTCTTCAGCAAAAACAGGCGCGATTGACTCGACGCGATCAGGTGCGTATACCATAGTGTTTGAAACCTTTAATTAAGGGTTGTCTTAGAGAGGGCGATTTCTTCTTGGCTGGAGCGATCGCCCTCTCTGTGTTTATATTAGTCTAATTGAATGGACTAATCAATGAATTAGACCATTAGAATAACTTTAGCGACTCCTCTTCTCCAATCAATTACTCTAATCTATTAGACTAAATGAATGTGATAGTCTAAAGCAGTAGTCTATAAGGTTGATCCTTATGTTGACGATTACTGAAATGAATATGAGAGAACTGCGCGAAAGAGCTGGCCTTTCAGCTGAAGAAGCAGCTTTTCGCTTAGGAGTAGCTCATTCGACTATCCGTAATTGGGAAAGCGGTAAAACAGAGCCGTCGCTAGGAGTGACAAAAATCTCGGAACTCCTCAAGCTGTATCAGTGCACCTTTCAAGACCTAGAGCAAGCTGTCAAAGAATCAGCTTCAAGGGGTGATAAATGAATCTAAGCAAGCCTGAGTTCATCAACCCTCTGGCTTTACCAGCATTGCCACTGCTCAAGCGCTATAAACTTCCTAATCTTCCTGCTATTTACTTTGTCCTAGAGGAACAGACGGTAATTTATATCGGCAGAACAGTTAGCCTGCTTCAGCGATGGATGTCTCACCATCACCTCAAACATCTTCAGGATAGAGACGTTCGGATCGCTTGGTTCCAATGCGACAACCTTGACGCTCACTCCACACTGGAGGCTCAACTAATTAAAGCTTTCAAGCCTGAACTGAATACTGGAGGTATTTCAACTCCATTCACAGGGTTAACTGCGCTTAGAGAGCGCAAGGAACTTAAAACTGTCGATGTTGCTTGCCACTTAGGCATTGCAGAAAGCACAGTTCGCAACTGGGAACATGGACGCACCATTCCCAAGTTGCGCTTGGATCAGTTCGGTGAATTACTCCGGCTATACGGCTGCAAATTTGAAGAGCTGGAGCAGGCCATGAAAGAGTCAATGACAGGAGGTGAGACCAGTGCGTAAAGCCTAAATCTTAAAAACTAAAACATTAGAGGAACGATCGCGCTCCATCCTGCAAGATCTCACGCGACCGCCCTCCGTACTCCACCCAACTGTTAACCATCTAGGTGAAGCCTTATGGAATTCTCTCACGAGCTAGCATTAGCTCTCGTTCGTTCTGCCGATCCGTTTCCGATCGATTTCGATGATGCTTGGCAGTGGGTAGGCTACTCCTCCAAGCAAAAGGCTAAAAACAAGCTGCTCAATCACTTTGAAGAGGGCATCGACTTTTTAACCAAACGGTTGAAAAACTCACAGGGTGGGCGCCCTAGCGAACTTATTCAGTTAACCATCGATTGCTTTAAGTCCTTCGGCATGATGGCAGGGACGGACAAGGGCAAAGAAATCCGTCGCTACTTTCTAGAGTGTGAACGAACCGCCAAAGCAGCTTTTGCCAATCAGATTGCCACATCAGACCCCACTCCTGAGACTCCCACTCTCCCCTCATCCGATCGCCTCACCGTACTAAAAGAAGCGGTCGCGATCGGCAACCAGCTCGGCGGCTTCGATGATCGCCAAAAGATGCTGCTCAAAGATCAGCTCATGAACCTGCTGATGCAAGAGCGCTTACTGGCTGCTGACTCAACCCTAACCATTGAAGCCGCAGTCGCAGCAGAGCCAGAGCAGGCGAAGCGTTTAGAAGTGCCCATCTCAGATCGTTGCCTTGACCTCGGCTACAACCCCAACACCAAGCAACTACTCAGAATCGGTCAAGTTGCTGCTGCCTTCTATCGCGGTCGTCATGGTCGCCCTCCTCAGAAGCGAGAGCAATTCGTCGGGGGCACCACTCGCATGGTCAATGTCTACACCGCAGATGACCTCAGCATTCTTGACTCTGCCATTCATTCTGTGATGGGGGACTGAGCCATGCAGAATGCCATTGACTTTCCCTACCAGGGCTGGCTGATTCGTGTCGTTCCTGATGATCAAGGCTGGACAGCTCAAGCTCAACACCCCCGCATGAAGCAGTTTTGTACTGTGGCTGGCTCTTTTCTCATGGCCTCTGATGCCCTTCAAGCTGCTCTGAGCTACGTCACTTGGGCCGCTCCTAGCTCTGCGGTGCATCAAGCACTGCAAGAACTGCGCCAAGCAGATCAACTCACTCAGCTCGAATCCAACGCCCTCGCCATCTCCTTCGACCAAGGTTGGCGCACTCACTTACCTGCCAGAGACCCGGAGAGCTAAGCCATGAATCCTGTCATCGAATTTTCCTATCGTGGCTGGCTCATCCGCGTCAGCCTCGACGAAGCAGGCTGGAGTGCCAAGACTAAGCATCCCCAGCACCAGCAGTTCAACACCATTGTGGGTGCCTTCGCCTCTGCCGCTGATGCAATTCAGGCAGGTGTGAACTACGTCACCTGGACCAACCCTAGCCGCACCATGCAGCAACTGCTGAGAGAGCTGCGAGACAGTCACCACTTGAACCAGCAGGAATACCAGCACTTGTGCGTGTCCTTCGAGAAAGGCATGCAGCGCTTATTGCCCCTCAGAACTAAGCAGGAGTATGAGTCATGACGATCGCCACAACCTTGATTCAGCCCAAGTACCTCCACTTCTACGGTCAAGTGTACAAAGCGCAGTACCTCTGTCCCATTGTGGAAGAAGGCGGCTTCACCTATGAAGTGCTCACCTCCGAAGGTGAGTTCATGAGTAATAACAGTTACCACCCTTCACCTCAAGCCGCAATAGAAGCAGGCAAGCAGCTCATCGACCACTGGCTGTCTAGCCTCGTTATTGGCTTGATGTATGACGAACTCTACGAGCAAGGCCACATTGACCACAAAGAATATCGTCGCCTCAGTGATGCGATGGGGGAGGTCAAGTAATGCACCAACTTCACCAAAACCAGAAGCTAGAATCTCGCTTGCTCCTGCTCCCCTCAGACCTACCCCTGCCCAAGTATCAGTTTGGGCAGCAGGTGCAGTGGGGAGAGGAAGACCAAGGCTACGGCATCATTCGCGGCTTGCAGTACTTCACCCCTCGCATGTCTGAGGCGATGTCCAACAGCCTCGACTGGGTGGGGTGGTCCTACCTGGTCGAGGTAGACCCCAACAGCCCGACGAGTAGCGGCATCGAAGACGTAAAAGAAGCAGACCTAGAACTGCGGGAGGTGCAGCTACGATGAGCACCTCCCCTAACCTGACCTATCTCAAGCTTTGCAAAGAGTACGTCCAAATTACCCAGCGCAACTACTGCGCCGCTAAAATTCTCGCCATCATCGAAGGCTGGCAGGCATGGAAAGCCAAGCACAGGCTTGACGACTGGGTGAGGCTGACTCTAGAGCAAATTCGAGAGCATCTGTTTGAGGAGTACAGCATTGAGACCATCCGCCAAGCCCTCGCCAAACTGACCAACAAACTGCAACTCCTCAAGCGACGCAACAACCCCAAGGCCAAGTACGATCGCGCCTACCAGTACCAACTCAACCGGGAAGCTATTGATGCAGCTCTGACTCAAAAACAGGCTAAAACCCTTGCTCTGTCTCATTTCACAAATCTGGGAGATGACCTCCAAGATCCAGAGCCATCATCTCCTAACTCAGTAGCTATCAACTCTAAAAGCAGTGGTGATCATATAGAAATAGATTCCACTCTAGACACCTCAATAAACACCACAACAACGGAGCCACCCACCCGCCCTGTTGTTGTGGGTGTAGAAGAGTCTGAAGATTCCAAGCCAGTAAGCACCCCCCTTCCTGTTAAGTCTCATCCCGCTCTAGAAGCATCTGGGTCAGAAGCGGAACAGGTTGCAGAGGACGACTATTCCGCCGCTGCTCAAACCGCCATTTTTGAAAAAATTGAACAAGCAGGATTTCCGCTCACCTCGCCTTTGAAAGCTGAGGTTTTAGCGGCCCCGCTTGAGGTAGTGAGTGATGCTCTAGCTGCTGCCGTTGAGTATCGAGACAGGCATGAGGTGAGGAACCCGATCGGCTTGCTTAGGGATGCGATTAGTCAGTGCTGGAAACTCGGAGGCAGTGAGAATCCCAAAGCAACCAAAGCCGCAGAGCCTGGGTTTAAAGAGTGGTTCGACTTAGCCCATCGACTCAGACTAGTGACTGCTAGCCAACTGATAGGAGGGGAGCAGTACATCTTGACTAACGATGACGAGTGGGAGCCTTGGGATTTCTTAGCTGCTGCTTTTCCGATCGCACGACTCAGACAGATGTTGGCTTGATAATTGAGCTGGGCAACAGCAAAGCGCAGCGGTGTTAGATGATTTTGAACCTAGAACCAGTGGCTTTCTCTCGTCCGCTACCGTGAAGTATTGGGTTGCTGGCTTGTAGTATCATGTAGTATAGATGTGAGTTTCTGGTTTAACTGTAGAAGTGGCAGAAGAAATTGATTTGATGAGGCTTGTTATTGAAGTAGACGATGAACTAATCCAAGAGGGAGCAGAACCCTTTCAACGTCCTCTAATTGCGTATATGAGGATTGCAGAGCGTTTGCAACCTGGTAGCAGTTCCATTCTTCAGAGCGATCCACTTTCCAACGCCGTTAATCACATATACAGCGAACTATACCGCCCCTTAGATCTTCACATGCCACCTATGCATGTAGGAGCATTTATGTTCCGGGATGTGTTTTTTCCTCTACGGATTCCAGTGATTTTCGGTTCACCTGTAATCAAGCCAGTTGATTTTCTAATAGATGTACCTGAGATACAGAGACGATGGCTATTTAATGACCAACGCTCTGGCTTAGCTTTTTTTGATCAAGTCATTGACCTGGTGGACTTTGTGTATGGACTTGATGGCCTTAAAAGAGGACAACTACCAGATAAAACGATGGAGTGGTGGTACCTGGCAAAACAGCAACTTGAGGCAGCAGCAGCAACAGTATTAGGTTCCTTCAACAAATATGCTGTCATTCAGAATTGCTGTATCTCGACAGAGCTGCTATTGAAAGGTGCCCTTATGGCCAAAGGAGTCAACGAGAAGACTCTAGCCAGTAAGAAGCAGGGTTACGGACACAACCTTGAGAGCTTAGTAGATAAGACTGCTCAACAGTTACCCAATCTTGACCGAGAAACTGTCCTACTCGTAGTTAAACAGCTTCCAGACTATGTTGAAAGTCGGTATGAAGCTAAAGATTTCTCAAGGTTAGATCTTGGAAGCTTTTTAATGAATACCCAATTTATTGGTGGTGAAATTTTACGTCAGTTTTCTGATCGCAACTTTCGTTCAAACTTAACAGCCACACCAGATAATACTTGGAACTTAACTCGCCGGACATTTCCAAACTAATAAATCACGCAAATTAACAAGACAGTAATCACTAATAAACAGCCTTGAACCACCAGCAGAACTATTGTTAGGTTAATAACCCAGACTGAAATACGTACGAAGCCCTCTTGAGCTGTAGTGAGTTGATTAAGAAAACGATCGCCCCTCCAGGTCCTCCGACTTCTTACCAAACCCGATCGCCCCTACCCAGCACTCAGCCCAAAATCAGAAATTTTCTGACTCTTAAAGCTTGGTCTGGGTTTTGCGTTACTAAAGCGATCGCATCTCCTTCTTCCGCTGATTGCTCTCTACTACATGAGCCACATAGCTGCCCATGTAGTAAAAAGATTCGCCTAAGACCGAGTACTGCGGGGTATAACACCCCATGCTCTAAGAACTCCTGTAAGAACTCCCATAAAGAGTAGGCCTAGAGACACTGAGGGCTCTGGGACACCCACAGGCTCTGGAGTTGGAGTTGGAGTTGGGGTTGGGGTTGGAGTTGGAGTTGGAGTTGGGGTTGGGGTTGGAGTTGGAGTTGGGGTTGGGGTTGGGGTTGGGGTTGGGGTTGGAGTTGGAGTTGGAGTTGGAGTTGGAGTTGGAGTTGGAGTTGGAGTTGGAGTTGGAGTTGGAGTTGGAGTTGGGGCTTGAGAATTGCTTGATGTGTATGAGCGACCCCCAACAGGAATACCATCCGGATGCTTAGCCAAGACATCTTCATCAGCGAAGCCTCTGTTCAAAGACGTGCCATAGGGGCTAGTCGATGGGTTGAGAGGACGAGTTTGAACCGTAAAGTGTAGGTGTTCGCCCGTTGAGCCACAGGTATAACCAGTATTACCGCTAGAAGCAATAGGAGCTCCTTGATCAACGACATCTCCAATGGTTACCAGAAGGCTGCTAGCTTGCAAGTGCAGATATAGTGAAGTCTCACCATCACCATGATCAATTAGGACAAAGTTGTTGTAAGGAATGAATGAACTATCGCAACCTCGCACGCTGGAACTCCCCCTAGCTCCGATGACAGTTCCTCCTCTAGATGCGACTACAGACATCCCCGTCGTCATATTGAAGTCATATGCATAAGTATTGAAAGTATCATCAGGGTGTCCTCCGCCGGGTTCTCCGCTGATTCCTCTGTTGACCAAGTAAGTTTGGCCGCTAAGGTAAGGGAGTTTATAGAGGGATGCTGAAGAGGCAGGACCTGCAATTAAGGTAAGCGCTAAGGTAGCAGAGGTAGGAACTGCAACTAAGGCAGTGACCCAACCTCCTGGAGTAAATGCAAACTGCGATGATTTCATAGAGTAGTTTGGGGCAACAGATGGCAGAAAGCATAAGACTTCTTCAAAAATAAGACAATCAGCCAAAATAGAGAGAGCAGTGCTGTCAGGACGAATCATGAAGCAAGCCTTCTTCAACCGTCTGTTGCATCTATTCAACACCCATCCTGAACAAGGTAAACGGATGGTAGGGCTCGGAGCAAAAGCGCTCTGGGAACTGTGGCAGCGGATAGCAGAGCGGGAACGGGTCGAGCACCTGGGGCAAGCTCAACGACCTGGACGAAAACGACAGGCGGGTGGAGGGCGTAAAAAGGATGCCGCAGTCTTAGGTCGTTTGTTGGTGACCCTGATTTACCTGCGGCAACACTGGAGCATGCAAGCGATTGCTGTCACCCTCGGTTGTGCTGAAGCGACGGTCTGGAACTACATCCATGAGATGCTGCCCCAGATTCGGGAGCACTTACCTGCGAGTTTGCTTGAACAATGGCAGCAAGAATGCCCCAGTGTCGAACGCGAAGAGCTAGAGCAATGGTTGGCCGAACTGCCAGAGGGAGCCTTGCTAGTCGATACTTGGGAGCAAACGATTCCCCGACCCACTGATGATCAGGAGCAGGAAGAGTATTACTCCGGCAACAGAAGAAGCATACCCGTAAAAACCAGGTGATTGTCCTCCCGAAGGGTGTGGACCTCGTCGATGTGGTCCTGGGGGAGAAGGAGCCGCGTAGTGACAGCAAGCTACTTGAGCAAACGCAGGACGAATTGCCGAACCGTCTCTTGTTCATCGGGAACAAAGCCTATGTCGGTCGCCGTAATACCACCACACCCCATAAGAAGCCACCGAAGGGAGAATTAACGCAGGAGCAAAAAGAGTTTAATCGCGACGTGAGTCAAAAGCGAGTGTTTGTGGAACATGTGATTCGAGTGATTAAAATTTTCCGGGTTGCCAAGGAAGAGTTTCGGATGCGTTCACGGATGTATGAGCTTACGATTGGTTGTGTCTGTGGTTTAGTCCGTTTACGGGTGCAGTATGTCTGAAATCAGAGCTTAAGCAGCTTGACCTGTCCATTTTTCTTATTTTTGAAGAGGTCTATTCTCGCGATCGCCGTTTACAACGTTATAGCTTCAAGCTTGGTAGTAAATTTGTGAACCGATGGGAAAGAAAATCCCTGGTTCAGAAAACACTCACTCCACTCGCCTCTTCACCGTCCCCTCAACTTTTGAATTGGCCCGTTTTGACCCAAACCCCACCTGCACAGCGTTAAAGCCCAAAAAGCCCAATTCAAACCAATTCAAAAATCCGATCGCCCGCTCCCCAACGCTCTCAGCAGCTAGCTCACCCACAAAAACTACCCCAACCAGCACTGACAATGGCACTTCAAGGGATCTTCATGGGGCACGATTGGGCACCTTAGAGGTAAGGCGATCGCTCTACTGAGGGGGCTGAATCAGTGTAGCGATCGCCCTTCCAACTTTTCCCCAATTGGGGAACGTAACCTCGTCACTGAACTGTTGCTCATCGCTGCCACTTGTCCAGAATTCGGACATCTTCTTGGCCTAGGTCTGGGGTTAAGGAGCGATCGCCACATATCCCAAATTGGGACAACTGACCGACGAAGATGAGTGGGATGCTTGAGGTTTCCTGGCTGCTACTGAGCGATCGCTCGGCTCCGGCAAATGTTGAGTTGAATCAATCCTGTGCTAATTGAGCCGAGCTTAAAAAAATCAAGAAATGCATTGGAGTGTCAGCCAAGCAGGGCTATCCTGAACAGGCTCCTCAAACCCTGACTTGCAATGGTATTTGGCAACAAACCACTCGATGAAATTAACGAAAACGATCTCCAAGCACTTGTAACTGATCAAGTCGCTGAAAAAAAGACGATCGACTACAAGAAGGAGCTGCATGGAGGTAGTGATAAAGACAGAAAGGAATTTTTCTATGATGTCTCATCTTTTGCTAATGCCGCTGGTGGCTATCTAGTCTTTGGTGTTGAGGAAAGTGAGGGGATACCGACGAATGTCTGTGGGTTAGAAATTGATGATCTTGATGCAACACTGCTGCGACCTCAGGGGGTAACAAGAAGGCTAGAACAAGGACTGGAGGCGGGAAGCAGCGTCTAGTCCTCGCTGAAGATAGGATTGCTTATTGCCACTAAGCTGCATCCAAGACTCTACCCAATCGGTGGCTAAATCCATCCCTTCCAACCAAGCTTGAGCATACAAACCTATCCAAAAATCGCTATGTCTGCGACGCATTCTTCGTCCTTCTTTGGCTCGACAAATATAGCTAGCTAAGCCTTGAGTGCGAACTTCATGGCCTTGAATGACTGCACTGGTATAAGCAAGGGCTAAGAGAACAAATAAACCTGATAAGCGCTGAGGATTGAGACGAGTGGATTCGACTTGATACCCTCCACTTTTGTAGTCACGAAAGAAAGCTTCGATGCCCATGCGATGTTGATAAGCCGTCACAGCAGCACCTAAAGAGGGCAGATTGGTTAAGAGAAACCAAGCACTTTTCTCGCAATGGCCTCGATATGCTCGTTTCCAATAGCAAGCCACATTAAACAATCCCAGACCCCCTTGTTTCGTCACCCTCACCTGCTCGAAAAAGCGCGATTGACCGGGTTTTAATCCCAGGTGTTGGAGTTGCTCAACCAAACCCGTTTCATCTTGAACGTACTCGTTACAGCGTAAGCGTAAACAGAAGCTGAGCTGTTCTTGGCCCAACCATTGCGCTAGATGCACCGAGCAGAATTCCCGGTCCCCTAAGACCACGACTTGATAAGGCTTGAGTAGCGCTAAAAGTGGGCGCAAAACCGCTTGTTGTTGCGCTAAGCCCGAACTTCCAGAATGCGACAAGAACTGCCAGTACAAGGGCAGAGCCCGCCCTCGATAAATCACACTCGCCATCAGCACATTCACCCCTTGCCACTGCGTGCGGTCGAGGACCAAGTAAAGAGTTTGTCCGACTCGGAATTGGCAAGATAGCAAGTAGCCGACTAAGGGCAACCAGAGGGTATCAATGTGCAACTGAGGGCTCGAAAACAAGCGTGGCAAACAGCGGCGACGACCCTCGAATTGAATCGGTAGAGGCAAGGTGGTCGCAAGTCTTTCGAGGCGCACTTGTTTATGCCATTGCAATAGCAACACCAGCAGATTCACAAGTAAGTAATGGCGAGGACTGAGGCACTGTTGGAGGTGAGCTTGGTAGAATAGAGGCAGCATTTTTAGGGGTAGGCTTGTGGTCAAGTAGCAAGCCTATCTTTTTTTGTGTTTAGCGGCTCTATCCCCTGCTACACATCTGCTTCAAGCTTTCTGTTACCCCCTGAGCTGCTGCGACTTGAAAATAGTATTCGAGATGGCATATCACCGAGAATTCCTGGTGCTGTGATTCATTCAGTGCCACTGCAAAACCAGAAAGCAGCAATTATCATTCATGTTCCAAGAAGCTGGGCTCGACCTCATATGGTCAAGTTCAAAGATGCTTCAAAATTTTACTCTCGCGATTCTAGGGGCAAGTACTTACTAGATGTCGCTCAAATCAGGGCTGCTTTTACTCTTTCGGAATCTGTAGCAGAGCACATCCGCGATTTTCGTCGGGAACGATTGGGCCTAATTGTGGCTCAAGAAACTCCTGTCACTTTAAGACCAGGAGCCAAGTTCGTTCTACATATTATCCCTGTAGGAGCTTTTGATTTAGCAGCCCAATTTAATCCTGCCTCGCTCTATGACAATTTTCCTCAACCCCTGTATACGGGGATGGGGACTAGTCGAAGATTGAATATAGACGGACTTGTGTCTTTTGATGCGAACCGTGACGAGTACCCTGCTTTTAACTATTTGCAGCTTTTCAGAAATGGAATTATTGAGGCCGTTGAGACAAGTGAGATCGGTGATCCCTCAGACAATAATCCGGGCTTCATTGGCCCAAACTATGAGCTTCAAGTTCTCAAGGCACTTCCTAGATTAATCACAATTCAGAAAAACTTAGGAGTAGAACCACCCTCGTTCGTGATGCTCAGCTTTTTGGGAGTCAAGGGCTATGTAATCGGGTTTAACGGAAGTTACCTCAGCTCGTTTAACAAGCCTATCGATCGTGATGCTCTGTTACTTAGTGAAGTAATGATTGAGAACTTTGACATCAGTTCCTCTGACTTACGGCAGGTGATGAAACCTACTTTCGATGCTGTCTGGAATTCCGCAAACTGGCTGCATTCGCAGAACTACGATCAGTCTGGTACCTGGACTGGCAACGCCTGTTATTAAATTCACAGATACGAAGACTAGCTATGAATACAAAGGGACTGAGAAGCCTCCTGATTGCTTTATCTATTGGTTTTTTGATTTCAATACTTGCGGCTGGAGTTTTTATTTTCCAGGTTCCACTTCCAGATGATGAGCTAGATAAGCGTCTCAATTCTGTTTTTGATGCCTCAAAAGCGATCGCAACAGCATTCGGTGGTATTGCAGTTCTGATCAATGCCTACTATGCAGCTAAGCGTGCTGAGGCAATGGATAAAACTGCGATCGCTGCTGAGAAAAATATTGAGGTTGGCCTAAAAAATGCAGAGTTAACCGAAGAACGGCTGATTACAGAGCGTTTCGGCAAAGCCGTTGAACAGCTTGGAAATGAGAGCCTTCAAATTCGCTTAGGTGGAATTTATGCACTTGAACGAATTGCTAAAGACTCTGATAGTGATTACTGGCCAGTGATGGAAGTCCTCACTGCTTTTATTCGCGAAGACACGCGATCGCGCGAAGGAAAGGTGATGGGTAAGTTGCAAAACTTTTCCATCTCTACAGATATTCAGGCGGCTTTAACTGTTCTAGGTCGCCGTGCAAAATCTTATGGCAAAGGTGAGAAATATCGTGTTGATCTAGGTGGAACAGACCTTCGTGGAGCAAATTTGCTGGGAGCAAACTTTGAAGGGGCAAACTTTAGAAATTCCAATCTCCAAAGAGTTTATTTTGAAGAAGCCAATTTAACAGGAGCAATGCTCAAGGGTGTCCAACTCCAGGGAGCATCTCTGACGAGGGCTAACTTGAGTAATGCATTGCTATGGGAGGTTGATCTTGAGAAAACGTTCGTTATTGATGCTAACTTTCAACAGGCCACAATAATGAACGCTAACCTCAGAAACGCTCAATTTTGGGGTGTTGAGTTTCAAGGAGCTACGTTTACTGTAAGTACCTTTGAAGGAGCAATACTCAAAGATGTTAAGTTTCAAGATGCTCATTTGAAGGATGTAAATTTCAATAAAGCAAGCCTAATGGCAACCAATTTTGAGGGAGCAAAGTGTCACGCTACTAGTTTTCGAGAGGCATCCTTCGAGAGGGTTAACCTCAGAGGAACCATATTTCAAAGTACTGACTTTACAGGAGCAGTATTTACTAACACGAACCGTGAAGAAGCAATTGAATTAGCGCAGGATATGGTCAATCAATCTATTTTGGAAGAAGAAGTTTGATATTTACCCAGGCCATATAACGGCTGATGAACTCAGAAGTCGCCTCTAACTTTTCCCCAATTGGGGAAACGCTATAAGGGAACGCTGAAACATCCTCAAGCCTTCCCTGCTGCCGTGAATATCCAAGAATTGAGAGAGGCGATCGCCACCTTGTTAGTAGCCGAGCTAGGAGCCTACAAGCTCCCAAACAACACAACCACCCCCGCTCTGTTTGTGCTTGATACTGGGGGCAACGTACCCTCTGACTGGAAAGCGACGGGATTAGAGTGCATCATTCGTCGCAGCCCTACCAGTCGCAACACAGCAGGCAGCACGTTTGACGGGACGAGATTTAATAAAAATTGGCAGCTTTATCTGTTGCAGTGGGATGGGCCACACACTTTAGAGGCTGCGGTGTCAAGAATTGAGCGCTATTTTTCTGGGGTGCGATCGTTCTCTCTTGGAGTGGGAGAGCAGCGTGGGGTGAAGGAGCAGTATTCGATTCGTATTCCAGATATTGAAGACTGGGACGAGCATCTTACCTAGGGAGCGATCGCCGCTTCAGGCCACAAGAATTCGAGCGGCAGAAGAAATGCTAATTTTCCGGCGCTTCTTGCCACAAGCTCAGGATTTGACTCACGCCGAATCATTACTTCCAGAAGCTGACCCTTAGACTTTTCCAATGACTGAATCAGTCTTCTCGTGTCACAGCGCCCTAAACCTAAAACATTAAAGAGTACATGGACGTGAGCCATATCCTCAGGTAAGTCTCCAATAGTGACACAGATGTCCAGTGTAGGATGACCAACAAAACACTCGGCAAGGAAGGGGGCGATCGCCTTGGCCACATCACAAACTTCTATATTTGCCAATCGCGAAATGAGGTCTGGAGAAGATGAAGTGACCTTGACCCTGTAAGTGTTTGGATCTGTCTTGAAAGAAAAACGAGTTGCCATTATTCAGATTTCTCTGGCTATTTAAACTATTAAGCCCCCATTTGGGGGCTTTGCTTTAGGTCAGGTTGGGCTGATTCTATTCAGCGATCGCTTCTTCGGCTACCACTTCCTCAACTACTTCCACAACTTCAGGCTGCTCAGGGGCAACTTCTTCAGTGATGGGCTCAGGCGTAGGCTCTGCAACAGGCTCAACTGCAACAGGTTGAGAGAGTTTGGCGATCGCGTCGTTCAACTTGTCGATCTTGTGAGCCAACTCATTGAGGGCGGAATCAGAGCCTTCTACGAGCTGAACTTCTTTCTCTTGAATCAGTGACTCAGCAGCATCTAAATCGGCTTCTAGGCGCGCAATGTACTGGTCTTTTTCGGCCAGTTTTTCACTGAGATTGGCAATAACCAGGTCACGTTGACGGATGACGTTGCCGAGTTGGGAAACGCTAGCGGTCAGTCCGTCGAGAGCTTGGCTTAGGAAAACGGCGTTAGCCATAGGTTGTCCTCGTAAGAATCGCCTCAGCGTTCCTACCAACGTAGGAACAATCCCCCAGATCACATTCCAGATCTGGAGAATATATGCCCAAGAAATTCCAAACAGGTGCTGGCGACAAGATTAAGGTCTATGTTGCTTTGCTACCTTTAGGCGATCGCACCGAGCCAGTTAACGTAACGGTTACGACTGGTACAGGCGGCATCACTGCTGCATCTGCCACAATCACCGTCAATGCTTTGAGTGGTCCGATCGCGGCTGGCACTCCCCTAGAGTTCAGCAATGCAGGCGGCGGCAAGCTCAAGGTTTATCTGTCAGATGATGCCAAGGCCGCAGATACCATTCTTAAAGTTGAAACCACTTCTGGCTCTCTCATTGGCACTTGCACAGCAAACTATGTTGCTAAGTTGCGACTGGCTGGCGGTACTAGCAGTGGAGCCAAGATCGGTAACACCACCACTGAATCTTTGGTGTTTGAAGATCCAGAAGGTTATGAGGACGGCGTAGTTACTAAGGCTAACTGGTCTATTCCTTGGACTGCGAACCTTTTGTCCGATGACGATTCTTATCGCCGGATCTACTTTGCTGCAATTCGCGGTACTTCTGGCCGTGAAGTTTATATCTGGCAGTATGACCCAGCTCCCGCAGGCGCTACTAGTGGCGATGGCCTGAGAGGCGCTTGTATCGTTGCTGACTTTACGAAGGACTTTAAGAGCGACGGCATCGTCACCTTCCAGACCGAATTTAAGGGACAAGGAAGCCCGACTGAGATCCGCTACGCATAGAAAAACTAGGCAGAAGCCCCTTCAAACTGCTGCCTAGCCCTCTATTTGTTCCCTCGCCCCATTTCAGCTTGTGGGAATGATCGCACGACCTTAATTCAAAGACAGAGTTGCAGTCATGCGTAAGCTCCCCTTCGTTATCGCACCCAAAGCTGAACCCATTAAAGAGACTGTTGGCAATGAAGAAATCGGCACTCTAGAGCTACCCCGGATTAATGACCTTAGCCCTAGCGATCGCCTCTTTATCCGCCAAGCCAGCAAAGATTTACCCAACCTCCAGCGTGAAGCTGTCAAGATTGCCAAGTCAATCAAAGCTCAACGCCCCACAAAAGAAGTATTCCAAGACCCTGAAGCAACTGAGCCTCAACCTCCCGTAGAGATGGGATTAGCCGAAATCTACAGTGCGCTAATCTCCAGTGATACCGAACTCCTGGGCGAGTTCTTGGGTGAAATCCTCGACTACCAAGACGTACTGCAACGCCTGATTGATGAACGCCCTGTCATCATGGCGACTGCGATGCTGAAGCGCATCGATTCCGAGTGGACACTGGAAGACACGATGCAGCTTGACTCCAAGCTCGTCTCTGAACTAAACCAATTCGCCCTCAAGGAAGAGAGCGGCTGGGACGAAAAGCCCGCTACTGAGGTTGAGCCTCTAACGGATCAGAAATTGGGGGAATAGCAGACCAGGAGGATGAAGATCCAGACTGGGAAACTATATTTTGGCGGCTCCGGAAGTTCTGGCCTTATGAAGAGAGCTTCGATCGCTGGAACTTCGGTGCTCAGCCTACCTGGTTGATTATTCAAGCGCTGCAACATGGAGCTAGACTCCAGCACGAAGAACTACATCTGCATGAGTTGGGCATCGCGACTCTCACCAGTTGCTTCGTGAATGCGAACAGAGACCCGAAAAGTCCAGGTGCCAAACCTTCTGACTTTTATTATTTCCAAACTCGTAGTGATGAAGAGCGTATTGCAATTTCTACGATCGCCTGTGATACCTTCTTCTCTTTAGTCAAGGAGGGCAAAATGCCCGGTTGGGCCGTACCTGTGCTCCCAATTGACAAACTTGAAGCAGGGAGGAAGCGGGGCGAAATTGGTAAGCCTCGCGCCTGGATTGGAGAGGGAGTGATTTTGATTGCTCCTCAATTCAATGGTTGTATGGTGACCGCAGCCTTGGCTGTAACTGAGTCAGTGGAAGGAGCGATCGCACTACGAGATGTAGATAGTGAGACAACTTTCACTGTGGTCGTCCCACCAAATCACGAACACTGCTGGATGCTAGATGCTGAGTTTCTAGTCCAGGAGTGAGCTTAGCAAGCTGGGGTTGGTCAGTGTACCTGCACGTCCACCCCTTATGGCTTTTGGCTTTTCCATTGGCAATTAAGTTCATACTTCCATCCCTCAGGCCATGCTGCTTGCAGAAAGCCACCATATTGGAAATAGTCCACTCTTGGCCATCTGGGTCAGTTGCAATGTAAGTTCTTTGTTTACGTCTCTGCTTGGATGCCTCATCTGCATATCGGCACTTATAACCCTTGTGGTGGGAGCGGTGATTGTTTGCTACTTTACCCATCGATTGGTGTTTCAAGCCATGCTCGTTACAGAAGGAGGTTAGACGATCGACAAAAACCTCTTTACCTGTAGGTAGGGTAACAATATATTTTTTGCAGTTACTTGGCGGAGAGAGCCTTTTTTGTCTAATGTCCGCAGATTCATTCACTAGCCTGCAAGTCCAACCCTGATGGGTTCTTGCCGCGCCTCGTGCGATCGCACGCATGCGTGTAGGCCTGAGTCCATATTGACGACAAAAGTCAGAGAGGATTGATACTGTGTACTCAGTACCATCCGGGCTAGTGACAATGTAGGCTCTCTTGCTCAGCCCAGCTTTAATTCTTGCGCTCCTTTGTTTGGAGTGAGGTCCTCTGGCTCTTCCCTTCCAGTAGTTACTAAATTTCTGTCTTACTTCCTCTGATCTTTTAGCTCCGAGCTGAGAAGCTGCTTTGGGGGCTATGTTGTAACTCCTGTTTGCATAGCCAACTCCCCTAATATCAAGCCATGCTTGCTCACGCTCTACGCACTCAGCAGGTGAGCAAAACTCTAGAATGTGGAACCCAAAAGCATCCTCTCCATATTTGTTGTAGTGACCCTGTAGGACACGAGAATGATGAGTTCCTTTTCTTAAGGCATGTAGGTGAGTCCAAAGTCTGGCATAAAAACCCCTTTGGCTTGCAGCAGAGCCTATATAAATAAAGTCGTTAATCTTGCAGTGAATGGCATAAACGCCATTGAGAGAGCTATTTGTATACATTGAAGACTTACTGCAACGTTGTTTAGATACAGGCAGCGAGCGCCTCTAGTGAAGAGATGAAGAGCGATCGCCCGCTCAAAATCCACAATTTGTGGAGTATGGGGGATTGAAAAAAGATGAAGAGCGATCGCCCCCTGCTCAAAATCGGAAAATTTCCGATCTTCAAACCAAGAGCAGCGATCGCCGTTGAGCTTTTCCCAAATTGGGGAAATTGAATTCAATATCGCTTCCGTCTTTTTAGAAGCGATACAAATAAACATCTCGCTCATCAATCGCGCTAATTGCTGCCAAGATCGCCTGTTGCTGCAACTGAGGAAACTGGACTAATGGGTACTCAATCCCTTGGCCCCACATCCCCAGAAAACAAGCTCTGCCCTGAGTTCTGACTGCTTCATCTGCAAGCCCATCTAAATCTTTTACAACCGCAGCCAGAATGCGTTGTTCTTCATCACAGCAACCCCCTTGGATGTAGCGAATGAGCTGGATCGCCACATCAGCAGGGGATAGGCAGGAGTATTTTAGGATTAGGTTGGGATTGACATCTGTCAGACACTCTTTAGCGACTTGTCGAGCTGTAACCTCGGCTTGTTGGCCCGTGGCAACGATGTAGTTGTTGCTATCCAAGCAGAAAACAGGCAAGCCGAAGAAGTCTCCAGGCTGTTGTTCAATGAGAGGGGAAATGATTGTAGAAGTCATAAGCCTTGCCAGAGAGAAGACAGCAGGAAGGCAGTCACCCGTTTTTGTGAGTGACTGCCGGGAGTGGTTTAGCTAGAACGGGCAACCATCCTGAGGAGCCCAGGTCTCGCTGATCTTCCAGCAGGAGTCGAAGTGATTGCGGATGATCCGAGTGATGAAGGCGAAGCGGTCATTATTAGTGACCAGATCCACAAGCCGTTCATTACCTTGGCAGTCTTCGAGTTGGATGATTAAGCGGAGGGGCTGCTTGGTGATGGGGCGATCTTGATCCATCACGGAAAGGTAGGTGTAGCCATCGGTGAGGGTGAGGCTGTCAATCTTGGCAGGAGCAATGGAGCGAACTTGATCCTCTAAATAAGTTTCGAGTTCTAGTTGAGCCGTTGCTTGGATGCGACCAGAGCCACGTTCTTCTTCAGCAAAAACAGGCGCGATTGACTCGACGCGATCAGGTGCGTATACCATAGTGTTTGAAACCTGTAATGGGTTGAGTAGAAGCCGCCTTACGTTCTCGTCCGTCGAAAGTCTGGGAACCAGGTGGCTTTTGCTTTGGCAATCTTTTGGCTGCCGTATTTATAGTATGAATGCAATAAATTGACGTGTCAAGTCAATTTTTGACTTGAGAAGTAGATATCTTGACTTGACACGTCAATTTGTAGTGTCTACACTTCAAGTAGTAGATTTCAGAGGTAATACCTTATGAGATCCGATTTAATGATTCGCTGGAAGCTGAACGAACTCATGGCAATAGAGCGCAAGCGCAATAAAGACTTGGCCGATGCTATTGGGATGACTGAAAGCTCCGTCAGCAGGCTTCGCAAAAAGGATTTTATGCCTCGAATGAAGCCTGAAACATTGAACGGTATCTGTGCCTTTCTCAATTGCCAACCTGGGGACTTGCTTGAGTACGTTCGCGACACTCAACCAGGGGATGCAGCATAGCCGGGGTTCCGATAGCTTTAAAACTTAAACTATCGTTCTCAGCTTCTCAAAGTCTGAATACCTAACTTTTCATCCAAAAAAATCAGAAGAGTCGAAGCGATCGCGTCCCGTGGAAAGTTCTGCGATCGCCCCCGTACTCCACCTGAGCTATTAACCACGAGGTGAAGCCTTATGGAATTTTCGCATGAGCTAGCATTAGCTCTCGTTCGTTCTGCCGATCCGTTTCCGATCGACTTCGATGATGCTTGGCAGTGGGTTGGCTACTCCACCAAGCAAAAGGCCAAGAATAAACTGCTCAATCACTTTGAACAGGAAGTGGATTACACGATCAACCAAACGGTTAAGCGTGTAAAGGGTAATCATGGCGGAGGTTCGACCCGATACGAAGCGATTCAGCTCACCGTTGATTGCTTCAAGTCCTTCGGCATGATGGCAGGGACGGACAAGGGCAAAGAGATTCGTCGCTACTTCTTAGAGTGTGAGCGCATCGCCAAAGAAGCAGTTGCAGCTCAACTCGCAGAGTTTACTAATTCAACCCCTCCCCTGGCTCCAACTTCACCAGCTCGCCTAACTGTACTAAAAGAAGCAGTCGCGATCGGCAACCAGCTCGGCGGCTTCGATGACAGACAGAAAATGCTGCTCAAAGATCAGCTCATGAACCTGCTGATGCAAGAGCGCTTACTCGCTGCTGACTCAACCTTAACTATTGAAGCAGCAGTCGCAGCAGAGCCAGAGCAGGCGAAGCGCTTAGAAGTGCCCATCTCAGATCGCTGCCTCGACCTCGGCTACAACCCCAACACCAAGCAATTGCTCAGAATTGGTCAGGTTGCCGCTGCCTTCTACCGGGGTCGTCACGGTCGTCCTCCTCAGAAGCGAGAGCAGTTCGTTGGCGGCACGACCCGCATGGTCAATGTCTACACCGCCGATGACCTCAGCATTCTCGACTCCGCCATTCATTCTGTAATGGGGGACTGAGCCATGATTAACGATGTCATCGAATTCCCTTACCGTGGCTGGCTCATTCAGGTCAGCTTTGACGAAGACGGTTGGAGTGCTAAAGCCAAGCATCCGAGGGGCAAGGACTTTGCCACCATCAAAAGCTCTTTTGCCTTCGCCGCTGATGCCATTCACGCTGCGGTGAACTTCGTCACCTGGACTAACCCTAGCTCTACCATGCAACACCTACTGCAAGAGCTGAGAGACAGCAATCAACTCCACCCAGACGAATACAAGGATCTCTACGTGTCCTTTGAGAAGGGCATGCAGCGCTTATTTCCCCTCAGACCCAAGCAGCAGGAGCATGAGTCATGACGATCGCCACAACTCTGATTCGGCCCAAGTACCTCCACTTCTACGGACTCGTCTACAAAGCGCAGTACCTCTGTCCCATTGCGGAAGAAGGCGGCTTTACCTATGAAGTGCTCACCTCCGAAGGTGAGTTCATGAGTAATAACAGCTACCACCCCTCACCCCAAGCCGCAATAGAAGCAGGCAAGCAGCTCATCGACCACTGGTTGTCTAGCCTCGTTATTGGCTTGATGTATGACGAACTCTACGAGCAAGGCCGCATCGACCAGAAAGAATATCGCCGTCTCAGTGACTCAATGGGGGAGGCCAAGTAATGCACCAACTTCACCAAAACCAAAGGCTAGAATCTCGCCTGCTCC